>JBEBGA010000123.1:0-8218 GCA_040081695.1 Pyrinomonadaceae bacterium | reverse complement strand
CCAGATGCCTTGGTCCAGATCTCTTGAAACGTCTCGCCGCCGTTCACCGAAAACTGATCGAACGAAAAGGTGTTCGAGATGCGAAATTTATCCGTCGCCGCATAGGTGATGCCGACGTCGCCTCGCGTTTGCGGGCGTTTTGCATTAGCATCGACCAAAATATTGTCCGATGTGACGAGGATGCCGGTCGGGTTTGTATTGTCGCGGCCAGTCATCGATTGAAATCTCGACGAGATACTCGATGCGCTCGAGTAGATCAGACGTGCGGTAAAGTCGAGTTTTTCGGCAAATGTCCGGTGGGCGTGAAACTGCGTAAAATAGACGGTGCCGTTGATCGGCGACGAACGGAAATATGTATCAAGCCGCGACTGGTTCGTCGTGGTGTTGCCCTGACTGACCGCATCCAAAAACGCGGTCGAGCGATCGTTAAATTTTCTAAACCCTTGCGACAATCCCCAGTCGAAACCAAAGAGCTTGCCTTCGGCACCAAATCGCAGGTCGTGAGATCTGGACCGCGTATTTGTTAAGACCGCAAACTCGTCGCTAAAGAATCGGTCGGTCGTGCCGCCAGAACCGTTGGTGTTGTTAAACGAACCGCCGACGGTAAATCTGATCATCTCGTCCTGCGGCAGCAGCGTCAGGTCAAAGTCGCCGAACGTGTGTTTGATGTTTGACGAGTGTTCGCTGTTTGCGAACGGCACGGGATTGACGAAATTGAATAGGTTATTAAAATACGTCACCCGTTTTACATCAGCGTTGAATTTGTAAAACCCGGTCTTTTCCATGTTGAGCCGGGTCGAGCCCGTCGGGTCCGCACCCCAACCCGAATTGGTTAGGAGCAGCGAATCAAAATACTTGCCCTTGCCGCTGTCGGCCTCGAGCAGCAGATTGGTGTCAAACGTCCTAAAGCCCGCTTTGTAGTTGAGATCGCTGCGGTACTTGTTCTCATTGCCGCTCAGCTTGCGAAAACGCCAACCGAGCTCGGTCGCCGATGTCACTTTGTAGCCGTGCCACATTACTTCCGTTGCGGGCGTCGGCGAGGGGCTCGGAGTTTGGGCGATCACGCTCAAAGATCCGGCGGCAAATATTCCGATGATGATAAGGCCGATGAATAGTGATCGGCGTCTTGTTGTATTATTTTCGTGTTTGAACATTTTCCCTCCCTATCATCAACGCATGAATCGATTGCTCGAATTGGAACCGTGGATCGCCGTGTGGCAGACGGTACAATTTTGATATCGAACATTTGTCTGATTGTGGAACGTAGGCACACCCGGTGTATCGACCTGGTCGCTGATCGCACTGTGACATTCCAGGCAAAGCTGCCTGACCGAGCTGCGGTTGAGCATCTTTGGATTGCTCGAACCATGCGGCGTATGACACGCGGCACACCCCTCGGTCTTTAGCGGAGCGTGCTCAAAGGCAAACGGCCCTTGCTTGTTGCTGTGGCACTTGACGCACGATGCGTCGGAGCCGACAGCCAGTTTTGTCTGCTTTGCCTCAAATCCGCCGTGCGCGTTATGACAACTTGTGCATTTCATCGCGCCTTCCATCACCTTGTGGTGAAACGGCTTGGTAAATTGCGCCTTTGTTTCCGTGTGGCAGCTCATACAAAGCTGCGGCTCGCTCTGTTTGAGCATAGCCACGGTCGCGATGCCGGGATTTTGTTTGGTCGTCTCGCCGGGAAATGTGACCGAATCCGCATGTGAATTGCCAAGCGGCGAACCATGCGGGCTATGACAATCGGTACAACCGACATCGTTGCGCCAATGCTCGCCGCGGCGGAAATTATTGTGGCTTTCCTTGCCGGAGTGGCAAGTCATACAGGATTCGGAGATCTGTTTTGAATCTTTGCCCTTGAACGAGATGATATTTTTCGGGTTGGTGGCATCCTCAAGATGCGCCTTTCCTGGGCCGTGACACGACTCGCACCCTTGGGCTTTGTCTTTCCAACTCTTTACCTGCGCGAGTTTTGCGTGCTTGGTGCCGGAGAACGCCTTGAATTGGTCCTCGTGACACGCCATACACGAATCGCTGCCGACATAGTCATCCGGGTTGTATTTGCCACCGCCCGGAGTGCCCGTCTCATCGACAGATACGCTCGAAACGGTCGAGTAGCTTCCCGAGACGACCCAGCCGATCATCAATAGCGAAAATGCCAATAGCAGAACGGCCTTTAATTTATGATTCGAAACCTTCATATAGCCTCCATGTACGCTTGCTGGGCGTACCAATTACGCAACCAGTCTATATTTCAGACATCCCGCATGTATGTGAGCAATGTCACCGGTAAACATGCCGCCCAATGCTCCGCACCGTATCGCTGTAAAGCTCGCTAAATGCGGTCGCAAGACGAAAACAAAGCTCGGGCCGCTCAAGCAAAAAACCTTTTAGATCAATATGTTCGAATTCGTCAGATCCGCCCGTTGCCGAACCGTACTGTTTGCTCATTGCCGCAATAATTTCAGATCTGATAGACCCAAGTTTCTCGAGCCCCTCTGCCGGGAGTCCGCCAAACAGCGTTCTTAGTGTCAACGCCTCATCAACCGGCCTGCCTTTATCGTCATCGCCGAGCTGCATTTTTAGATCCCCTTGTAATTGGGATCATTACTCAGCCGGTCTCGAAGCGATAGGACGCTCGTCACATACACGAGTGATGCCGGTCACAATCACTATTGGCGAACCGACATACCGACCGACGAACGTAAACCGTCGTGGTCGTGGATAACCAACTCAGAGGACCGCAGCGTAACCAGCCCCCGCTCGCGCATCAGACGCAGCGAACGCGTGACCGTCTCGCGTGTCGTGCCGATCATCTCGGCGATCTCTTCGTGTGTAAACGGTACGTGGACGCTCGCATGGCCGTTTCCATTGCCATTACCGTTCGGCTGTCCCCAACTCAAAAGCAATTTGCCGAGCTTTACAAAAACGGATTCGGACAGCCCCAGCGAGCAGATCATCTTATGGGCAGTCTGGTACGAGCCGCCGAGTTGCCGAACCGCACTCAGGCAAACCGCCGGGTCTTGCTTGATAAGATTTAGAAAGGCGTCTTTTGGGACAAAATTGACCTGACAGATCTCGAGAACCTCAGCCGTGACCTCGCACTCGACATCAGCGACCACAGCGCTCAGTCCGAGCACATCACCGGGGCCGGCAATACCGAGGATTATGATCTTGCCGTCGGACGAACAGGTCGAAAGCTTGACCTGGCCCTGGCATAGCATATAGATACCGGCCGGTCTTTGGCCCTCAATAAATAGCAGCGTGCCCTTGGGATAAGCCTTTGTGACCTTTAACGCCTCAAATCGTGCGAGTTCGGCCTCCGGCAACTGGCAAAAGAAATTTTCTTTTCTCAGGCTGCAATCCCCGCACGTATGCTGGATCTGCAAATCCCGGCGTTCATTCGAATGTGTTATTTGTGCAAACATAGGGTCCACCTACCCGTTGTGATTGCAATCACTATTCCGCAGTACGTATCCGCTATTGCCGCCGCAACTGTTGTTTCTGCAACAATTACGAGACCCTCACCAAACCCGATGGTATTCGTACGCAAAAAAATAGCGCGTATTTTCACGCGCTATCATCACAATCCCGATTTATTGCGACACCGTCCCCTACTTTTGGCCCTCAAAGCGCAACAACGTGACCCGCGACTCCGTGTCCCGCACGTCCAGGCCATCCTCATCACCGTCGCGGCTCAGATGACACGAGACCCTAGTAACATTTTTGATATCGTGTGAATACGAACCCGCGGTTATCCGAATCGAAAACGCCCCATGACTGTCATCCAAATCAACGCCCACAAAAGGCAATCCGCTCTCGACCCAATAGTCCGTCACGGCACCGTGTCCCGTTTCAAATACGCCGATCCTCGTGAGCCGCCCGGCATTTTGTTCAGAATAGAATTTTAGAAATACGGTCCAAGCCGAATGATCAAGTTTTTCGCTCATCTGGTTTTCCTCCCTTTCGATATCAAGAGCAGAACTTTAAATGACGCTGCTCAGTTTTTCCTCAAACAACTTGGCAGAGACGGTCAGGAAATCGTATGCGGTGATGAGGCCGACGAGTTTTTTATCCTTTACGACCGGCAGGCAGCCAATATTCTTTTCACGCATTATTTGGAGAGCCTCAAGCGTCGGAGTTTCGGGGGTTACGGTCGTGAGATCGGTTTTCATAACGTCACGGATCACCCACTGAGCCTGGCCGGTGATCTTGCCGAGTGCAAATAGTTCGAGCAGGTCGCGGTGCGAGACGATGCCGATCAGATGGCCGGCGTCATCCTCGACCGGCACGTGGCGAACATGGCGCCAGTGCATCAGATTTGCAGCAAGATCGACGATGTCCTCTTCCCTAACAGTAAAAAGATCGACCGCCATAAATTGCTCGACGGTTTTGTAATTGTCGATCCACTCAGATCTGTCAGGAATTTGTGCCAATTCCCATTCGTGCATCGGTGTCCCGGCCTCCTGATTAGTTTTCATCGCAGCCGTAAGTGACCGCAGGCGGACATTGGGCTTTGCACGCTTATCCATACCCTCGTACGAATCGAGCATCCAACGCGAACCGGACCGCTCGGCTGTAACACGCTCCTCAATAATGTCGAGCAACCGGTCGCTATCTGCCGCGTCAATGCCGGCACTCTCAAGCCCTGTTCGAGCTCTCGGCAGCAATTCTTCGAGTATCAAACGCCCGACGCGTCGGCTCTTACCGTCGATCCCGCGGATCTGGCCGCCCAGCCCGTATCTTGCGGCATTAAAGAAGTTTGATTTAGCTTCGTCAAACGACATATATTCCCTGATGTCGCCAAATTCCCCGGGCAACGCGGTCATCAAGCCGAGAAAGAACGCCGCATTTGCCATCTCGTCAACTACCGACGGCCCCGACGGCAAAAAGCGAGCCTCGATCCGCAGCCCCGGTTTGCCATTTGTGACGCCATAACACGCCCGGTTCCAACGCCAGATCGTCCCGTTATGCAGACGCCATGCGGATAGGCTCGGGATGCCGCCTTTGGCAAGCACGTCGAGCGAATTTTCCTCGACCGCTTGTGTGAGCAATATCCGAAATCTGATAGCGTCTTCACGCAAAACCTCGATGATCGATTCATCGACCCAACGTTCGCCAAAATTGACGCGCGGCGGCTGGTTTCTCTCTTTGTGAACGATCGAACGCGTGTCCGTAGCATGCTGAAAAAGTGCGAGCCTCGTCTCGTGCCAGAGCCGGTGGTTGAGCAAAAAAGGTGAGTTAACAGCCGATGCGAGCACCGGGGCAGAGATCGCCTGTGCCCAGTTGTAATAGCGGACAAATTCCGACGCCCCTACCTGCAGATGGACCTGAAAACTCGTATTGCAAAATTCGATAAATGTATCTTGCAGCGTGAGATGCAGCTCATCGAGCCCCTTGATCTGGATCGAGCGGTTCTCGCCATGCAGTTTTGTCACGACGCGGTCGATCTCATGAAAACGCGGCACCGGCGTCAGATTGTCATGGGTCAGATCGGACATTTGTATGGTCGGTAATATACCCGCAAGGACTACGCCGGCATCGAATTTTCGTGCCGCCTGACGAACGACATCGATCACCTCATTGAGTTCTTTTTCCATCTCGCCGAGTGAGTTGCCGGTGAATTCACGCGGCGTCAGATTGGCCTCGAGATTAAATTTTCCGATCTCGGTCGTCAGACGTCCATCGGCCGCCTCTTCGATAACTTCGACCGCAAGCCCGGCCGGACGCATCGCCGAATCAACAAGAAACATCTCCTGTTCGGCACCGATTCGCCGAGCCGTTTCCTCAAACATCCCCGCGTCGAGCATATGTTCGAGCGCTTGCAGATCGTTAAGCACGCCGAGCGTAAAGGAACGCATCTGCTGATCGTCGTAGTCGCTTGTTACCGTCTTATCACCCATTTAATTGTTTGTCCCTAAAACGAATGGACTCGTCGTATCATGTCTCCGCCGGCTGACAACGAGCTGATGCTCGGCCCAACGAAGTTTGCGAAATCCGAGCAAGTGAAATATCTGCAACGGGAAAAACCGGGCAAGGCGCGTGTTGATGACGAGCGTCGTTTCGGCCGCCGGATCTCGTTTAACACCGGGCAAAAACGGCATCAGCCGGTAAGCCTTTGCCCGCCGCAAAACACGTGAAAACCAGAGCCAAAACGGAGCGACGTATCGGGCGATAAAAAATCCGTCCTCGCCCAGCTTTTGATACAGCGGCATCACGATCATTCCTGATTCAGGAGATTTGATTGGGCCGCGGGTCGAATACGCAAGCACAGCTCCCTCTTCGACGAGGTCAAAATTATTAAATCCGGGCCGCATCTGAAACTCGTCCTCGGGCGTGATCGCCTCGCGATACCGAATTTCGATAAACCTCGGCACTTTTGCACCTTCGGCAAGCCGCATACAATGCTCTTCGAGATTAGGAACGTCGGTTGGTTTAAGCAGGCCAGTGTTCACAAGTGCGAGCCAGACTAGAGCGGTGTGATTAGCGACAGTTTCGGGTGAAAGATGACTGCCACCCTCAAAACCAAGAGTCACCGCACCGGCGTTATTCAAATATTCGAGCATCGTGCCCTCGAGCTGTTCCTCGATGCCCAAAAGAATATTCACCGGAAATTTCTTTGCGAATTCTCTATTGCGCAGCGTGTCGCCGACGGTCGCAAACAACGGTCCGGTCGCGGAGGTCGAATGAAGGTCTATTACGTAAACCTCCGATCTGGCGGTGATCAAAATACTGTCGAGCAGTTGGTCGAGCTCGGTCAATTCAACTCCCTCAGACGTTCGCATTAGTTCGTCAGTGCCAACCGTCGCTAGATTTTTGGTAGACCAAGCTCTGTTCAGATCATGGTCAAGATAGCGGACCGATCGCTGCAGAGCTCGATCATTGCCCCGCAAAAAATAGACGCGGCCCGCGACCTTTTCAGTTGCTACGACAAGGGTGCCGGCGATCTGTTCGAGTGCCGTTGCGCCGGCGGGTTCATTGCCGTGCAGGCTGCCAACGACGATCAGCGTCGGGCCACTTGGATCGCCGACGAACGCCTCTATCAAATGGTCTGCTTCATAATACGTTGGATCTATCATTGTTTTTGCTGCGGTACTCATCACCGATCTTATTTGCAATCACTGTTCCGCTCGGCATAGTAGGCACTTGGCTTAGCTATTACTTCGGCGCATGCCTGCTCGTTGACACTACGCTGGGCAAACTTTCACGCCAAACCGCGAAAATTTCCGCGAATTTGATAACTCTCCTGGTCAAAATCCATAAATTCCGATTGGCACGATGGTTGCACTGCGTTGGTTAGTGAGGCGGAAGGTCCGCCGTGAGCCAAAGGGCTTTATTAGTGAAATTGGAGGCTCGAGTTATGAGGATACTAATTGGATACAACGGAACAGAAGCCGCAAAGACCGCGATTGCAGATCTTGAGATGGCCGGACTGCCGGATGAAACGGAAGCCCTGATAATGACTGTGGCTGAAATTTGCGCACGACCCGATAATCCGGAAGAAGCTCGCCGTCTGGCATCCGAGGCTCTTGAACTGATGCGAAACAGGTTCCCAACGTGGCTGATTGCGGCTGAGACGGCCAACGGTTCCGCCGGACGCGAACTGCTGGCTAAAGCTGAGACGTTCCACCCGGACATGATCGTCGTCGGCGAGGGCCGCCAGTCAAATCGCGACCACTCAATGTTTCTCGGACAGGTCTCTAATCTCGTTTTGACCGAGGCAGAATGTACGGTGCGGATCTCCCGCGAGCACGAACATGTCACAGACCGGGCGCCACAATTGCTGATCGGATACGACGGATCGCCCGGAGCCGAGGCTGCGGTCAACCTGATCGCACAGAGAAGTTGGCCGACGGGCACAACGGCTACACTCCTTGCGGTGGCTGATTCGGGTGTTGTGGGTTCGATCGGACGGTTTGTTCCGCAAATGAAAGACGCCGTGATCGAGACAAAATTCGTCTCGCAATGGGGTCACACGCTCGCCGCCGAGGCTCTCGCAACCCTGACCGAGGCGGGCATCAAATCGTCGGTCGAGATCGTGATGGGAAACCCAAAAACGACCATCGTCGAACGAGCCGACAGCCTAAATGCCGATTGCATTTTTGTCGGGCCGCATTGTGCGGGAAATTCGTTTGAGAGGTTCTTGCTCGGCAGCGTTTCATCGACCGTTGCGGCCCGAGCCCATTGTACGGTCGAGGTCGTCAGAGCGTCTCATCCC
>JBEBGA010000455.1:0-2097 GCA_040081695.1 Pyrinomonadaceae bacterium | reverse complement strand
TGCCCATAGCAGTTAACACTTTGTTAATTGTGTGCTATATTGCATAACAATTTCATAGAGTTTTCCGTACACTCATCACAATTTTTGATATCGATCTATTTTCTTGGGAGGAAAAAAGATGTTCAATAGACTTTCAGTTAGGATTTTTGCTCTTGTTTCGTTGTTCATAGTTTCGACGGTCGGCGCATTTGCTCAAGGCACGACCTCTCGAATTACTGGTGTAATTTCCGACACCGCTGGGGCGGCGGTGAGCGGAGCCACGGTTACGATCCGACGCGAAGGATCGCCGTCGACCCTTTCGACGCAAACCTCAGATAATGGACAGTACGTTTTTGATCTCGTTCAGCCAGGTATTTATCAGGTAACGGTTGAGAAGGCTGGTTTCAAAAAATACGTATCGAACAATAATCCGGCGTACCTGAATCTCCCGGCAACCGTGAATGCGGCCTTGGAGGTCGGCGATGTATCTGCGGCCGTGACCGTCGAAGGTACGGCTGAGCAGGTGCAGACCTCGACCTCTGGCAACGTCGGTTCGACAATAGATCAAAAGACCCTCGAAAGCCTTCCGATCGTTGGTTTGAGAGGAAGGAATCCTCTGGATCTATTGAACTATCAGCCGGGCGTAGTAGTTGGTTCAAACACCGGTGGCGGTGTTCACGTGAACGGCTCACGCGACAGAGCATTTAATTTTACGTTGGACGGTATCGATATTAACGAATCGACAGCTGGGGGATCGAATTTTACGCCGCTTCGTCCGAACCCGGATTCGATCCAGGAATTTCAGATCATTACTAGCAACTCAACTGCCGAGCAGGGGCGAAGTAGTGGAGCACAAGTAACTTTGGTTACTCGTTCAGGCGAAAGTGAGTTTCGCGGAAGCGTTTTTGAGTACTATCAGACGCCGAGATTTTTAGCGAACGAGTGGGAACGTAATGTTCTGTCAGCACCGCGCGGCCAGTTCGTTCAGCATATCTATGGTGGAAGTTTTGGTGGTCCGATTCCTAACTTCGGGTTTGGCGAAGGCACACCGTTCAGGCTTTTACGCGACAAAGCTTTCTTTTTTGTGAATCTTCAGCGATTGTCGGCGACTGAAACCAGATTGGCCCAACGCACTGTCTACACACCTCAGGCACTTGCGGGCAATTTCAGGTACGTTGTTGGCAATGTGAACGGTGTTCCTGGTAGAAATGCGGCAGCGGGAACGCCGGTATCGGCGGCAAACCCGTTAGGGGCGTCAGTTTCTGCGTCAGGAGCGGCGATCTACCCTGTTTGCGTTGGCAGCCCGCCGACCAACGCTCCCTGCACAGCCTCGTATAATGTGCCCGGAAATTCGCCGATCACGCTCGATCCGTTTATCATCAATTTGTTACGATCTTATCCGGCCCCGAATGACTTCTCACGAGGCGACGGCCTTAACACTGCCGGATACAATTTCAATGCTTTGCAGCTTGAGCAGCAATGGGACTTCGTAACCCGTGTGGATTATCGTGCGAATGACAAGAATCATTTCTATGTCCGCTATGCTCAGGGTGAGCAGAACACGCTTGGCGACAGCGTAAACGGCGGTCTGCCTCCGTTTCCCGGATTCCCGAACATCGTCGACACTCTGAGAACGCCAAAAAACATTGCTGTCAATTATCGTTGGTCACCGACGCCAAAGTTTACAAATGAGTTCATTTTTGGTGTAAGCAAATTCGGATTTAGTTTTGCGACAGCTCAACCTGATCCGCGGGTACCTTTCATTCTTAACAGCGTGACGGACGCTTTTACAAATTTTGCCTATAATGCCAGACAGGCTCGCACGATCCAGTTTGTCGATAACATCACGATGGATTTTTCGCCGCATGTACTTAAGGCGGGGGTCAATCTGAGGTTCGGCCGGCAAGTCGATGACCGTTCATCGGCCGGAGGCCAGATTGAGGGATCGGTTGGATTTGGGGCCGGTGCGAGTAGCTTTACGAACTTCAATATACCGGCGATCGCGGTTGCCAATGGAGCGGCAGGATTAAATACTACCGACCGTACCCTGCTTCAAAGCACCATAAATAATTTCATTGGCCGCATTGGAAGCTTCAGTCAGGGTTTTGTCGTCAGCCC
>JBEBGA010000454.1:0-2098 GCA_040081695.1 Pyrinomonadaceae bacterium | reverse complement strand
GAGCGTGAGCGGCTGCGAGTGCGTCGCAGACTTGAATACCAATCCGCAGGGCGCTAACGAGTTCAAGCGGTTTGCCGTTTACAAGTTCGCGGACATTCTTGCCGTCAACGAACTGCATGACGATGAAATGCGTCTCGTTAATTTCTGCGAGATCATGAATGCTGCAGATATTAGGATGGTCAAGAGCAGACGCAAGCCGGGCTTCGCGATGAAAACGTTTGCGGGCGGTCTCATCGATTGTTAGTTCCGGCGGAAGCGTTTTTATCGCTACCGTGCGGTTTAATTTTGTATCGTGGGCCTTGTAAACCGCACCCTGGCCACCCTTTCCCAGTTCGGCGACTATTTTGTATTGACCGATAACCGTTCCCGGACTCAGTTCCACGGCATTTCGCGAAACAAACGCGTCGGCGACCTCATCGACCGCCGCGCCCTCCAGATAATCCGAGTCAAATGAGGCGAGGAGCGATTCGACCTCGCGGAGCATCTCGCCGTCGCTACCGCAAGCTCCTTCGAGATATGCGCGTCTTTCACCGCCGGTACGCGAGAGCGCCGCCTCGAAGACGTCCTTTATTTTTTCCCAGCGTTCACTCGAATTCATCTGGTCAATTCGCGTTTGAGCCAAGCCTTCGCAACAGTCCAGTCGCGTGCCGCTGTTGCCCTCGAAACGCCCATCGCATCGGCCGTCTCCTCGAGACTGAGGCCACTGAAATATCGCAGCTCGACGAGACGGGCCTGTTGCTCATCGACCTTGCCAAGCCGTGTCAGGGCGTCGTCGAGGGCGATCAGATCGACATTTTGAGCTTCGATCCCTACGTGCAAGGCTTCGTCGAGTTCAACCTTAACGGTTTCAGAGCCGCCACGCTTTTCACGTTTTTTGGTGCGGGCATGATCGACCAATATCTGCCTCATCAGCCGGGCCGAGATGGCAAAAAAGTGTGTCCGATCCTCGAAATTGAGTGAATGCTGATCGACAAGCTTCATATAAGCTTCATTGATCAACGCCGTAGCCTGCAGCGTGTGGTCGATCCGCTCGCGACGCAGATAGGATGCCGCCTGTCGATGAAGCTCTTTGTAGACGAGCGGTAAAAGGAGATCGAGGGCGTCGGGGTTGCCGCCGCTCCATTCGCGAAGCATCCGCGTGATGTCGTGCCGATCATCCATAACTATATAAATGTGTGATTGCAGAGTAACGCCGGGTGTTATTCAAGTCAATAAAACCGAACGCCATCAACAAAAAAAATGAGACTGTTATTCGAAATCTGTCGCAGTAAGTAATAGAGGCCGCAAAAAACGCCTTAATAAAAAAATAGAGGAGACCGAAATGAAAAACAAAATATTTACACTTATTGCCATTACTGTTGCCACTTTGGCATTTTCAATTTCCGCGACGGCGCAGAACAAGAAAGCGAGCATGAACGCCCGATTGTTCGATCTGGTGCAGTCGGTCAAGCAAGGAAAAATACGAATCAATACTGAAATGGCACGTCAGGTGCGGGAGGATTTCAGCGAGGCGGAAACCGGCAGTGATCACGGGAATGCTCCGTCGATCATTGGTTCATGGAATTGCTTGATTGCCTCTAGCGATACCGGACTGCCGGCATTTGAGGCGCTCCAAACATTCGGAGCCGAGGGCACGTTTATTGAGACGTCGAGCCTGCTCGGAATGGGCGGCGAAGGCCCGGCACACGGCGTCTATCAGCGATTCAAGCGAGGCTACGTACTCACCTTTGAGCTCTTCGTTTTTGATCCTGCGACGGGTGAATCTGTGGGCCGCGTTCGCGTTCGGGCGTCGATTCGCATGACCTCGCCAAACGATTTTACTGCGGCGACCGCCGTTGATTTTATCGAACCCGATGGGACGATCATTCTCGATATCGATGGTGGGCCGTTTCGCGGTACACGATTGAATCTAAGAGGCGTTTAGTTTCCGCATCGCAGAGATTTTGAGAGCGGGCGTATTTTACGCCCGCTTTTCGTTTTGCGAAAATAAAGCCGCTCAAAAGAAATGCCATGAAAATCACCGAAATCAACGTTTATCCAGTCAAATCGCTGAAGGGAATCGCTGTCGAAACGGCCGTTGTCGAGCCTCGCGGATTGC
>JBEBGA010000122.1:0-8251 GCA_040081695.1 Pyrinomonadaceae bacterium | reverse complement strand
GACTCTCACCGTTGAAAATACGCTCGGCCTGCATGCGAGAGCGGCGGCTCGGCTTGTCCGGCTTGCTACTACGTTTAACTGCGTCATCACCCTACGCCGAGCCGACACAAAAACATCCGCCAATGCCAAAGATATCCTCAGCGTGCTTAGCATCGCTGCTAGCCGTGGGGTTGAATTAAATGTGACCGCCGACGGCCCGGACGAAAATGACGCCATCGAACAGATCAACGTTTTGTTTGCAGACAAATTTGGCGAAGAGTAACGTTTTAAATCCGCGATCATTCGTATAGGTCTTTATGAACGGAAAAAAGATAAGCATTTTGGGCGTCCCTCTCGGTTTTGGAGCTGGACAGACTGGCAGCGAACTTGGCGTTAACGCTATGCGGCTGACGACCTTTCGCGGAAACAAGTTGTCGCAGCATATCCGCGATATGGGCTTTGAAGTTGCCGATCACGGTGACGCCTGGATAGTCCAGCCAGCCAACGAAGAAGACACCGGCAATCCAAAATATCTGGCCGAAATGCTGGCTTCAAGCCGGAACATTATCGAAAAGGTTTCCGCTATGCTTGGGCAAGGTGTGTTTCCTATTATACTCGGTGGTGATCATGCCATCGCGATTCCAACGTTCTCGGCGATCGCAAATCACTATAAGCAACAGGGAACTGAGATAGGACTTATCTGGTTTGACGCCCACGCGGACATTAATACTCCCGAGACATCACCGTCGGGTAATATTCATGGCATGCCGTTAGCGACCATTCTCGGTCACGGCAACGATGAGCTGGTTGGTCTTTGCGGTTATGCTCCGAAACTCGACCCCAAATACTTCGCCCATATTGGTGCCCGTGACATCGATCCCGGCGAGCGTGCGAATATTGAACGGCTCGGCCTTCGTGACAATTTCTTTACGATGAGCGACATCGATAAGATCGGGATGGCCGAGTGCGTCCAACGGGCGATAAAGATCGCCTCTCAAGCTCCGGGTGGTTATGCCGTTACGTTTGACATCGATATGATCGATCCGCGTTTCGCGCCGGGTTCCGGGACGCTTGTTCGCGGCGGCACGACCTATCGCGAGGCACATCTCGCCCTCGAGATGATCGCCGCCGACGGTGGTATGCGGTCATTCGAGATCGTCGAGGTGAATCCTTTATTGGATCAAAGCAATATTACGGTCGAATTGGCCTGTGAACTTATACTTTCGGCTTTGGGTAAGACAATTCTATGAAAACACGTGTTGGAGTAATTTTTGGCGGTCGGTCGGGCGAGCATGAGATCTCGATCCGGTCGGCAAAGACGGTTATTGAGAATATCGATAGCGAAAAGTACGAGGTCGTGCCAATCGCCATTATGAATGACGGACGCTGGCTCTCGCCGGCAGAATCGGTACGGCAGTTTCCTGATCACACCCAAAAGGTCTTTCTAGACAGCCAGGGCGAGGCTTCGGATTCGTCCATCACTCTCGCGGGCGATACGTCCCCGAGCGGCTTGACCGTGCTTGACGGAGACGGCGGAACAATGCCTCTCGACGTTATTTTTCCTGTGCTCCACGGCACATACGGCGAGGACGGCACTATCCAAGGGCTTTGTGAAATGGCCGATGTCGCCTATGTTGGCTGCGGCGTACTCGCCAGCTCGACGGGCATGGATAAAGCCTTCATGAAGACGCTATTTCGCGACGCAGGTCTGCCAATATGTAATTATGTCTGGTTTTTACGTGATGAATGGGAACGAAATCGCGAAGCTACGTGCCAAAGAGTATCGCTAACGCTCGGCTTTCCGTGTTTTGTAAAACCGGCAAATCTTGGTTCGTCCGTAGGCGTTTCAAAGGCCGTCGATAGCGAAACACTCGCTGCCGCGATTACACTCGCCGCCGAATATGACCGCAAGATCATTGTCGAAGAAGGGCTCGAAATGCGCGAGATCGAATGTGCTGTAATGGGTAATGACCGGCCAGAGGCAAGCCTGCCCGGTGAATACATTATCCGCGACAGCACTAAAACATTTCTCGATTACGCTGAGAAATACTCCGGTACCGGCAATAACGAGTTTGTCGTTCCCGCACCTGTTTCTGATGAACTTGTCACAAAAATACAGCAAATGGCCGTCACTGCTTTTAAAGCGATCGATGGCTCTGGACTTGCACGCGTAGATTTCTTTTTACGTAGTGATAATGGCGCTTTGCTTGTAAACGAGATCAATACAATGCCCGGACTCACCGATGCGTCGGGATTTCCAAAAATGTGGGCGGGTACGGGGAAGCAATTCCCGCAAGTGATAGATGAATTGATTCAATTGGCTATTGAACGGCACGAAGATAAGAAAAGAAATAAAACGAATAAGTAGTTATTTTTTCGGTGCATTGTACCCCTTGCGGGTGCGTATAGTGAGGTTTGGACGGGAGATGCGAAGCTCAATGGCTCGCCATTTACCGTCTTTTTTTACGTTGCTCGGAGAGTATGCGATCGTATATTGCTCGCCGAGTTCGCCAACGATGCGTTTGAAAGCATCGCGCATCGCAACACCTCCGGGCGTGGCGACATAGCGGCCGCCGGTCTTGTCGGCAAAATTAGTCAAAGCCCCTTTGTTTTGAGCCCTATCGCTCGGTTTGAGATCTAGCGAAGACATATCAACTGCATATATCGTTGCGTTAATGGACAGAGCGGCTTTCAGAGCTTTGTCAGCACTAGCTTTGCTCATTGTATCGGCACCGTCGGAGAGTACAATTATCGCCCGGCGCTTTTCGGGGCGCTTTGAGAGGACCTCGGCTGCTTTATATATCGCGTCGTTTAGGGCGGTCATTCCTTTCGCTTTGAGATCAAACGCCTGCTCTCGCATGTCGCGGCTGTTCGAAAAGTCCTGAACCATCTCAACCCTAGAATCAAAATTATAGATCGCTGTCGAATCTCCAGTCCGCAGGCCGTCTAAAAACTGGATGGCCGCCGATCGGGCAAGAGCCACACGCTGTTCCATACTGCCCGATGTATCAAGCAATATCACCGCCGCGAATGGTGTTTCCTCGGTCTCAAAAGTCACGATCTCTTGCTCGACACCGTCCTCAAAAACGCGAAACTGTTTTTGAGTGAGCCCTCCGACAGATCTGCCTGAGGTGTCGGTCACCGCCGCGTTCATCACCACGATAGACGAATCCACGCTAATGACATCGTCGTCTTTTTGTGCAATTAGATTGATCGGAAATGAGAGCAGGAAAACATAGAAGCTGAGACAAAAAAGCTTTGTCATATGGGGCTATTGGCGAAAACGCAGGATCTTTGTGATCCGCAACAGTGCGTTTGAAGTGCTGATCGCAGCCGCTGAGATCGTAAAGCGTGTAGTCTTTTTTAATTCAGCGAGCAACGCCGTTGAGCGTGATTTTAGTGTTTCGATCGCCCCGCCTACCAAACCTTTACCGCTTGTCTGCTGGGAATTTTCGGATCTTTCGCTTTCATCATCGTCATCATTGCCGCCTAAGCCAGATCGTATCTTTTTTACTAGCTTTTCGACCTTTTCGAGCTTTTCTATATCAGTATTTAATAGTGAACCTCGTTCAGAAAAAGATTTCTCAAGCTCCGTCGAGAGTTTTACGGCCTCTTCGCCTCGAGCAACCATTTCTTCGTGGTCTTTCTTGTCCTTTTCGATCTGCATCTGGACGAGCTTTTCTTTTATAGACTTTGGACGCTCATCCTTTTCCGGCCCCTCGAAAATCGACGTGCGGTTATCGACATTAAGCTGTGCCTGTCCTATACCGCAGAGAATGGCTAAGGCAATCAAGACTGGAATTGTTCGCAAAGTGATCGACATTTCATTTACATGATAAAATTCAAGTATCAGTATCTTGAAGAGCATTTGGTGAATTACCCGTCACCGCTTCGACCAATTTCGCCAGAAATTCATCTTCGGCGGCACCGGAACTACGGACCGTGACCCACTCGGACATCAAACCATTTCCCGCACGACCCTCTACTTTGGCGTTGACCGTAACATTATTTTGTACACCGTCGATAGACTGCACTTCGATTGTCAGCGTATATTGTCCCCGCATCCACGCAGAATCATTTGATTCGAGTATTGCGTATCGGGCTAGCTCATTTTGGGTGATCACTGAGCCCTTTGCAAACACAAAAGGTTGCGTGATTATTATACCGTCCTTTAACCTAGACGAAGCCTCATCAACAACTATCTTTTGTTCCCGGAGAGTGTCGATAATAGCCTCGATCAGAACATCACGGCGAGCCGCAAGTTTATATGGATTAGCAAGCCGTTCGCGAACCTTTGTCTTTCCTTTACCCCAGTCAAACGATCTAGTTGCGTCATTTGGCCGCGTTGTGACCTTGTTGCCGCTATCCTTGATCGTCTGTGTCTGAGTATCAACACCTTTTTGGCCTGATGCAAAAGTGCAGCTGATCACAAATAGGGAAACTATTAAAATCGAGGTTCTCATGATTATCTAATGGACGTTTCTAAAGACTTAGGATGTTCGTTGAATTCGAGGAGTTGCTCAATTCACAAAACAACAACTACCTAACGCTCGTATTCATTCTATCACCGGCAATGGACTTCGATAGACCTTATTTTCATTTTTCAATATTATTGTGCTCCCACAGCTTCGCATATCTGAGAAATACATAATATGCCGTGAACATCGCAATTATCAGGCCGGGAATACCGTCGCGAAAACCCTGCTTGTAAAGATAGGTTCGAAAAAAAGCAGCTATGGGATGGAAAAATATGCCCACTCCGCCGACCCTTGCACCGGTTTTGAACAAATGTGAAGCAGTCTGAGAGGTAAATCTATCAACCTGCGCGTGATATCCGCTTAGATCCCGCTGGGTATAGTGCAGTATCTCGCCCTTCATTTTCTCAACCCTTCCGTCAACTCTTGCGGTCTCATGTGGCGGAATACCTCCCCAGTAACTCTTTTCCTTGCGGTAGAGGCGCATTTGACGATCGGGGTACCAACCAGAGTGCTTTATCCATCGATCTAAATACCATGTCTTCCGCGGAATCCAGAAGCCGTCAGGTAGATCTTCATCCTCACGCGACTTTAGTCCCTCGATCTCCGCACGAAGCTCTGGTGTGACGCGTTCATCCGCATCTATCCATAAGAGCCAATCGCAGGTTGCTTGGGAATCAGTAAATTCATGCTGATCCTGAAAACTCGTAAACTCTCGCTTAATTATCTTGTCTGTAAAGGTACGGGCGATCTCGACAGTGCTGTCCGTAGAATGTGAATCAACGATAATTATCTCATCAACCCATGAGATCGATTCGCAGAGGTCCCTTATATTCAGTTCCTCGTTGAGGGTGATTACGACCGCCGATATCTTCATTGATTATGATTTTCGCAAAAATTGTTCAAAAACTAAAAGTGCCGCATTTGCGGCACCTTAATAAACGAATTATTTTTTCAACTCTATTTGATAACAACCGGTGAATCGATAGAAATATTATTTGCTCTGAACGCGGTCGAAGTCACACGCTGGAGATCCGCAATAGCTTTGTTATAGTCGGTTTCGGCACGAATTTCCGAGTTGCGGGCATTGGTCAGTGCATTTTCTCGCTGGAACAGCAGAAACGTCGTCGAGCGCCCGGCATCGTAGAGTTTGCGTTCGCCGTCGAGTTGGATCTCGGCACTCTCGCGGGCGCGGCGTGCGGTAAGTACACGTTGACGTGACGTTTCAACCGCCTGAACCGCATTGCGAACCTCCACGATCACCGTCTGCTCCTGTCCGCGTAACTGTGCATCAAGCTGTTGTTGCTGTATCTGCGCTCCATCGAGATTTGCCTTAGCAGTGCGATTACGTAAAGGGAACGAGATCGTTGCTCCGATAGAAAAGTTTGGAGCATCGCTGCGGAACATATTGGCCATCGAGCGATTAAATCGCCCAAACAAATACGCTGGAGCCGCCGGAGTAACTACTATTGGGTTAACCAAAACCGGCAGGGCAGGCACGACAGAAGTCCGTGTCGAATTTAGTGAGTTAAACAGAAACAGATCTGCCGCGCTTGTAAGCAGATTTGAAGTCGTCGCAACGTTCGCACCGCTGCGGGCGAGCCCATCAAGCGAAAACGTCGTGTTCAGGTCGATCTGCGGCTTGGTCTGGTTTTTGTAATACTTGATGTCTTCAGTGTTGATCTCTTTTTGTAGCTTTAGACGGCGAAGCTCAAAACGATTATCCATCGCGTCTTTCATCGCGTCGTCCAGATTGAGCGGGTCGAGGTTAAATGCCGGTTTGTCTGTCGGCACAAATGTCTGCTGCCACTCGGGTGAAAGCG
This sequence comes from Pyrinomonadaceae bacterium, assembly GCA_040081695.1. GTDB lineage: Bacteria > Acidobacteriota > Blastocatellia > Pyrinomonadales > Pyrinomonadaceae > OLB17. The sequence goes on along the minus strand of JBEBGA010000122.1, from coordinate 1,974 downwards.
GATCACGCAGGACAAGCTGTTTTAGAGTATTTTCTGCGATTGAGACTTGCTGCGTCGCCTGCAAAAGATCGCCCTCGCGGTTGGCAAGCTCTGTCTGCACCTCCGCCTTTTCTAGCGGAGCAGCGGCCCCCGCTTCGATCTTTGCCTCGATCTGGCGAAGATTTTCTTTTGCAAGATTTACGTTAGCAACCTGGTTTTGCTGATTACGAAGAGCAAAAACAAAATCCCAGTATGCCCGTTGGACAGACGTGATCGTTGAAGTAGCCTGCAGCCTAAAATCCGAATCGGTCTGCTCAAGACGCCTTCTGGCTATATTGATGGCGAGACGTTTACTGTCGATCTTAAAGTTTCGAGCGAGCGGCTGCGTGTAACTAATTCCCAGACTCGACGAAAATATCGCACTATTGCCGCCCGTAACTGATCCCGACGTGACCTGTGCCTGAGCAAAGGCGTTTTCAGTTCGCTGGTTGTTGAAAAAAACCTGATAATTACCGCCTCCGCGTTGAATAAACTGGCCGAAATTGGAGTTTATACGAAAATCTTTTGTAGCCGCCGATCCGGTGGACGAGCTTCGCGAAAAATTTGGCGAAAAAGTAAAAACAGGATCAAATACACCGGTCAGCCCGCGAACCTGTGTTTCCTGAAACCGCACATCGCCACGCGACACTTCGATATCGTTATTGCTCTCAAGCGAACGCCTGATAGCTTCGCTAAGCGAGATAGGTATCGGCTGAGCCGTCTGGACGCCAACTCGATTTAGATTCGACGGTGTATAGGAGACCGGCTTTGTAGCAGTATCTGATTGGCCGCTCGAAACAAAAACAGTATCGCGCACGTCGCCGGCGTTCTTTGCCACCTGCTGATCTTGCGCATTAGAAATGGTTGAGAACGCTATAACCGCTCCAACTAGATTGAGTATAAAAATAGTGCGAGAACGCCAAAGTTTCATTATCTAAAGCTCCGAAACGGACTAATTAATCTTATTAATTACTGCTAAAAACTCAAACCCTTACTACGACACCAAATTTGCGTTTGTTTCAACAATCTCACTTGACTGTTTTCCAATAGCCAAAAAACGGCATCCTTTGAAATTTGCTCTAGTTTGCGGTATCTTCAAGCTTTAATATACGCAATTTCTTGGAGGAATCTAAATATAAATGGCTATTAAAGTTGGCATAAACGGGTTTGGGCGCATCGGCCGCAGCGTTCTCAGAACATGGCTGGGTGATTCGGACATCGATCTCGTTGCCGTGAATGACCTGACAGATACGAAAACGCTCGCTCATTTGCTCAAATATGATTCGGTAATGGGCAATCTGGAGCACAGCATCACCGCCGGAGACGGAGTGATAAATGTTGAGGGCGATTCGTTTCGAGTTTTTAGCGAAAGGGACCCCGCTCAGATCCCTTGGGATGAGGTCGGGGCAGATATCGTTATCGAATCGACCGGGCATTTTACAAACGCAGATGATGCCCGCAAACTCCTGGGCGGCAGCGTCAAGAAAGTAATTATTTCCGCACCGGCCAAGGGCGAAGATGTGACCATCGTACTTGGCGTTAACGACGAAATGTACAACGCCGACGAGCATCACATCATTTCAAACGCTTCGTGTACGACAAACTGTCTTGCACCGGTCGCAAAGGTCATCCACGAAACATTTGGCATTAAAAATGCCCTGATGAACACGATCCACAGCTATACGAATGACCAGCAGCTGCTCGATCTGCCGCACAAAGACCTACGTCGTGCCCGCGCCGCCGCGCTGTCGATGATACCGACCTCGACCGGAGCAGCTAAAGCCGTGGCTCTCGTCATTCCCGATCTCAAAGGCAAGTTTGACGGCATCTCGGTTCGCGTTCCGACGCCAAACGTATCGCTCGTCGATGTCGTGATGAATGTCGAAAAAGAAACGTCGACCGAAGAAGTCAACAACGTTCTCAAAGCTGCCGCAAACGGCCCGCTAAAAGGAATCC
>JBEBGA010000453.1:0-2105 GCA_040081695.1 Pyrinomonadaceae bacterium | reverse complement strand
GCGGGTCTTGCTGTCTTCGGTAATCCGAATAGCTTTGATGCCGGAAAAATAGACGCGTCGTTCCGCCGGGGATTGATCGTCATTTTCGGCTTTTTGAAAGTAAAACATCAATACCCCGGCTGCCGAATAGAGATACTCCTCGTTATAGGTACGGTCGGATATCTTGCGTTCGACCTTGACCATGACGAGTTGGTCGGGATACATATGATTCTCGCGGTCGCCGGGCGTCATTTGATAAAAGAACTTATACGTTAGAACGTGGCGGCCGACCGCACGCCATTGGTGATTGCGTTTGTTGATGACAAGCTCGTTCATAAAAAGCTCGCCAAACTCACCCTGATCGTCCTCAATTTCGCACGCCCGCGCTTTTTCGGCTGTTTCGTTGTAAAACTTGCTGATCTTTTCGACGGTTTTTTCAGTAGTCTGGGCGGACAAACCAACTGACAGCAACAAAAGAAACGCGAGGCTGTATATTTGTTTTTTCATAACAATATGAACGAGCCGCATCTGCATTCTTGTATTTCCTTACAGTCATCGCGGCCCGGCGTTGGAAATTTAACGCAAAGCCGCAACGAACGCAAAGTGAGACCTTAGACTAGTTTTGCCAATCCGCGATAAACACGTTAGTGTCACCCTCTTTCGCAGCGTTGCGGTTTGAGGCAAATACGAGCTTTTTGCCGTCAGGCGAGAACATTGGAAAACCGTCAAATGTTTCGTTAAATGTTACCCGCTCGATGCCCGTGCCATCGAGGTTGATCAACGCCAGGTCAAAATTGCGTTTACGTGGGTCGGTCGCGAAATAGTTGGTGCAAAATATGATCCGCTTGCCGTCCGGCGTAAAAAATGGTGCAAAGCTACCGCCGCCGAGAGTTGTGATCTGGCGCTTGTTGGTTCCGTCAGCATTCATTACCCATATTTCGAATACGATCGGCACGATCAAATGCTGCGCCAGCAGGCTCTTATACCGCGCGATCTCGGCCGGAGTTTTGAATGTCGAGCGTCGATAAACGATCATCTTGCTGTCCGGCGAGAAAAAAGCTCCGCCGTCGTAACCGACCTCGTCTGTCAGGCGTTTTATGTTCTTGCCATTCGTGTCCATCGTATAGAGATCGAGGTCGCCGTCGCGCTCTGATGTAAACACGATCTTTTTACCATTTGGGCTAACGGTCGCCTCGGCGTCATAGCCGGGCGAATTGGTCAATTTCTTTATGTCAGTGCCGTCCGGTTTCGACGTGTAGATATCATAATCAGGGTAAACCGGCCACACATACCCCTGCGACATATCTGCGTTTGGCGGACATTCTTTGGCTCCGCCGTGTGTCGATGCATAGAGGACCTTTTTGCCGCCCTTAAAAAAGTACGAACAGGTCGTCCGGCCCTCGCCGTTCGAGACCATCTTGACGCCGGAACCGTCGACATTCATCGTAAATATCTGATCGCAGCCGAGCTTTTCGCGTTTTGATTGAAAGATCAGCTTTTTACCGTCTGACGAAAAATATGCCTCGGCATTTTCACCGCCAAAAGTTAGCTGCTTGATGTTTGTAAGATGACGTTCACCTGCGATCGAAAGCGAATTTTGCTGAGCCGTTGCGGTTGACACAGCGGTTATAATAACTAGGACAAAAAAATACAACTTTTTCATATTTTCGATTATATTATTACGGTCACGTTTTTGCGCATCTGAAATAAGAAATTTTCCGAATTAAGTGTCATATCAAACATAAGTTGCAGCTGGTTCACCTTTAGTTTGCTCTGATCTTGCCTTATGAACTTTGAGACTAACAAAGATGTCCTTGATTGGTTTGAAAAGCAGGAGCGTTCCTTAACGCCCGAGTTTATCAACGCCATCGAGTGGGACAAAGTCAGGGATAAGCACATCGATGAAAAGTTGATACCGATCTTGCTATACATGCGCGACGTCGAAACCCTGACCGACATGTACCACCGCGAGCTGCTCCGCACACCGACCGGCAAAGACCCGCACATCAGCAAATTTATGGAGCGTTGGGGCGTCGAGGAAATAACTCACGGCGAAGTGCTAAACCGCTTTCTCAACGAGATGGGGTACGAGACGGACCACAATTGGCAGGAACAGATCCGCAGCG
>JBEBGA010000121.1:0-8289 GCA_040081695.1 Pyrinomonadaceae bacterium | reverse complement strand
TTACTGCCTATGACATTGGAACGGTGGATCGGGAAATCAAGATCGCCAACACTTACGTAACGCCGGGGCAGACCGCGGCTGTTCCGATTCTGCTGAAAGCGTTAGGCACCGAACGAACATTCGTATTCAGCATCGCCTACGATATCAATCCGCTTAGCTCACCTATCGTCGCCTGCGGCAGTGGTATAAGCGGATGTACTCTAAATGTCGATACCTCGATGTCCGGCAGGATCGGCGTTTCGATAACTTCTCCCCAGCCGATCACAGCAGGAAATATCGAGGCGGCGAAAATCTCGTTTCAAACAGTTGCTACAAATCTGTCCAACACGCCTCTTAACTTCGTTGACCAACCGCTGCAACGGGCTGTTCGAAACTCCACGAACGACCCGCTTCAGACGACCTTTACTAACGGAATGATCGTCTTCGAACGCGGTCTGGAGGGCGATGTTGCGTGCGACGGCCCATGCCGGACCGGCGACGGACGGCTGTTTGCCAATGACGTCGTCAAATTGCGACGCCTAACCGTCGGCCTTGATACGGCCGATCCGACGACCAATGAATTTCAGCGAGCCGACACCTCGCCCGGCAGTACGAAGGGCGACGGTCAACTCGACGCTACAGATGTGGTCAAGGCACGCCGATACGTAGCCAATCTGGATCATGCGCAACTCGCCGGTGGCCCAAACTGGGCCTTGCAGTTCGTGATCGGAACTGAGGGCAACGCAAAACGACAACGAAACATTAGCCTCGTACGTCAACGAACTTCCGCCTCTAAAGTGCTGTATTCGGTCGAATTCGACTTGAAGGGAAATGAGGCGGCGGTAAGCTTGTCAATCGAATACAACCCCAGCATTTTGACCCGTCCAGTCGTAGAGCTCGCCAGCGGACTTAACTCCACGACCGCTCTAACCGCAAATACATCGGTTCGTGGAAGGATAATTCTTCTTGCGGATTCCTCCAGCTCGCTAACTACTACAGGGACTGCAAAGGGTGTTTTTACCATAAGTTTTGATGCTTTGAAAGAACGCTCCGACAGGCCGGATGCGATCGGAATAGACTCAAAAACAAGACTTGTCTTGTCCGACCAATATGGAAATCCTATTCCACAATAGAAAGGACGGTCAGTCTGAAGGAAAGTTGTTTTTGACGCGCAATTGTCTTTTTCGACAAGAAAGATGCGTCGTCGTTGAACTGTGTGCTGACCATCGAATTCTGCAAAACTTGTCTTTTAAACCCGAAATGCTGCTAGAAAGGCCCGAAATGGCAGAACTTAGACAGAAAAATTCCCCGGCAATTCCCCCCGAAGTAGATTTTTAGATAAAAGAAAGGACTAGCCAGCTACGCCGCTAAACCTTAAATATTGTAAATACAAAAGTTATATTGGTACTGGGGACGGGAATCGAACCCTAAGGACAGGATTTTAAGTCCACACGTGGACACTTTTAGACAGCTCCCGACATTGACAGCTAGTTCTAGACAAAAGCAACGGCGGAAATTCCCCCGAATATTCCCCCGAATTGCTACTGATTAATAGACTCGGAGATTTCCCGAATCGCGGACTCGATTGAGAGGACCTCCTCGTTCGTAAGTTCCGGAAACTCCTTTCCTCGTTTGTTTTTCGACAGGGTGCCGCGATTTTGTAGGATAAAGCGAATTAATAACGAAGCTCGTCGGTCTGGCATATCGACGATGTTCATCACTTCTGTAAGGGCCTGATCGAATACTGCTAAGAAACCGAGTTCTTCCCGCAGGTCGCGTCGGATCGTCTCCGCTACGCAGCCGTACAAATATTCGACATATCTCGTCGCATCCCAATACTGTCTCGTTCTCAATACGTGTTCTTCGCGCACCAGCCACCACGGAAGAGCGAACGGCAGGCACAGGGATCCCCAATCTAAGCTCTTCGATAACGGCAACAAGCCCGATTGGTCGTGGCAGGGCATTTGATACTCCCCTTTCAGCCATAGATTTTTCTTATCGGAAGGGTAAAGTTTAGGTAGATCGTTGTTTCTCGTGGATTTTTCTTCTTATTTCCTATCCAAAATATAAATCCGCTATCCGCCATGCGAAAATCTTATCAATATCTCCCCGCAGTGTGAATATCTTATCAAAATGAGACCTAGTGTGAAACAGATTATACCATCACGCTTCATGACAAGCGTATCGGCGATGGGTTGTCTTAATTGTACGTTACCTTCGGATCCAATTTCAGCCGTTCAAAGGACCTAACCACATCCAAATTAAAAGGGTACTCGTCAAAACCGCGATCTGCGGCGTTCCAGAGTTAGATCCAGCAAATATTGTCCTGAGATCATGCAACATAATTTACACGTTTGCCCGCGAAACACGCGAAAGACACGAAAAAGAAAGAATGCAGTGGCCTTCCTTTCGCGTCCTTCGCATATTTCGCGGGCAAGTCTTACTTTCTATGAGCGGCGAAACTACGGTTTCATCCTTGAAAATGTCCCGCCAAAAAAATTCCGTTACGTTTTGAGACGTCAACACACTTCTCCATGAAGCACGAAATTCGTTGCTCGACAAAAATCACGAAATTGGGAGAAAAAAAATGACAAAGAAAATGATATTGGGTTTGATGATGGTTATTGGGATTGCCGCATTTATGACGCCGGTGTTTGGGCAAGGTGATCGAGAGCGGTCTCCGATTGGTATTTCTGATGCTGTAAGGGTTCCAAACCCAAGAGTACCGACACTCGCCTGCTGCCGCTGTTTGGAAGGATCCAACACGCTTGATCTGAGCACGATTGCCGGAAGTGCATGGACGGTAAACAGCGTTCCGGTTTCAATCGTTACTTCGCCAACGGTGGCGTGGAATATTCCTACTAGCGGTGCGAAATGGGTCTCTGCGAATGTGAGCGGAAATTCGGGTTCGACAAACGACTACGTTTACAAGCTGAAGTTTGTCGTTCCAAATTGCTCCATTAGTCAGGATATTAGGCTTACGGGAACTCTGGGAGCTGATAACAACGTGCAAGCTTTTCTCGATAGCACACAAATCTCAACCTGTAGCGGCAGCTATTGCTTTAAGGCAGGTTCCACAGCGCCGCCGCCATTTAATGTCGCAGTCGGTCCCGGTTCGCACGAACTGATCGTTAGGGTTAAAGATGAGGGCGGCCTTACTGGGATGTTTGTAAACGCAAAACTTGTCGGTAAGTGTTCGACAAAACTGACAAAGGACTAGCCGAAGCGACCAAAAAAAGGTCGGAAGGCGTACAAAATCTCCCACAACTCCCACAATCTCTTGTCTAAATCCCGAAATTGAGTTAAATTATCGTAGAATTCAATCTACACATTTCGGGATTTAGACTTGGCTAAAACTCAAGAGTCAAAAGAACTTACGGCGGAGAGGTTTGCTCGTTTTTTGGTGTGGCTGGATCCTGATAGGGAACTGGCGGCGGCGGAATACGAGCGGCTTCGTTTTCGGTTGATGGCGTATTTTGCATTTCGTAAGTGTTCGTACGCTGATGAACTGACGGACGAGACTATCAATCGTGTTGCTTTGAAGATCGGCGTTGAGGAAATACAGAACAAGACGGCGTACTTTTATGGCGTAGCGCGGCTTGTTTATCTCGAATCTCTGAGAAAAGAGCGGCGTTTTGTAAATATAGACGACATCACCGTTCCAGCATCTTTGCCTGAGATCGACGCCGAAAGCGGTTCGTCTGCGGACTTTCTGGATAAGTGTTTACAGGAATTGCCGCCTGACAGCCGCGGCCTGATTCTCGAATATTTTTCCGAAACGAAACGCGCCAAGATTGATCTGCACAAAAATCTCGCTGAGAAACTAAAAACTTCGCAAGCGGCTCTACGCGTCAAGATCATGCGAATAAAACAAAGGCTGCGGCTGTGTTTGCAGGAATGTATGGCGTAGCAAGGCCGGGGTTACATTTTGCAACCCGGTCGCACTTATAATTGGACGCTTTTTTTAAGCGATGAATAATTCTCTCCAAAACGAAAATCTGCTCCGCGAGTATCTGCTCGGTCGCATCGCCGACGACGCGAAGCTCACCGAGATCGAAGCGCTTTTGTTCGCGGATGACGATTTTTGCACACTTGCCGAGATCACGGAAGACGCTCTGATCAACGACTACGTTTTCGGCAGACTAGACGAGCGAGACCGCTCAGACTTTGATATCACTCTCGAAAATATCCGGGTGCGGCGCGAAAAAGTAGCGGTCGCCGTCCTGCTAAAAGAAAAAGCGACCGAGAAGATGGCGATCGTAGAGAATGTGTCGATCCTTGATTCGATCAAAGCGTTCTTTCGACAACCCGCGTTTGTCGGCGGCCTTGCTCTTTTGTTGATCGTGATCGCTGCCGGTTTGTACTTTTTCCTGATCCCGAAGGGAACCGAATTGGCAGATCTAAAAGCGATCTATACAACCGAACGCCCTACGGAATCGCGTATTTCCGATTTTGAGTATGCTCCGGTTGTCACGACCCGCGGAGCCGCCGAGGACCGCGAGGCTGCACGTCTGCGTCGGATCGAACTGAAACTGATGGAAAAGGCCGAAAGTACGCCGACTGTAGTTTCGTTTCACGCTCTCGGCGTTTTTTATCTTACGCAGCAGAAGTTTCCTCAGGCTATCGAGGCCCTTGGGCGTTCATTAAAGATCGATCCGAAGAATGCTCGGGCGCTCAACGATCTTGGTTCGACATACTTTGAAAGGGCAAGAAACGAGCCGGACGAACAACGGTTTAGAACGCTTTCCACTGCTCTCGAGAATTTCAGCAAAGCGGCTGCGGCCGATCCTAATTCGCTCGCCGCTCTTTTCAATAAGGCTTTGTGTTTGCAGCAACTTCGGATCGATAACGAGGCAAGAGAGTCGTGGCGGCAATATTTGACGCTCGATGCAACCTCCGGTTGGGCCGCCGAAGCCAGAAAGAATCTGGACAAACTCGAAGGAGGCTCCGGCAGTTCGAAGACAAAAGAAGATGCAGCGGCAGACGTGATCGCAGCCTACAAAAGTAATAACGAAGCAACGGCTTGGAGGATCGCATCGCAGACGCGGGAAACGGTTACCGGAGTATGGTTGCCAGATCAATTGACGAGGAAATTTCTCGACGCAAAGATCCGTGGCGACGACGCCGAGGCGAAGGACGCGATCGGAGCACTGAAATTTATCGGCGAGCTTGAACGGTCAAGAAACGCCGATTTTTTTGTCTCGGAAATGGCCGAATTTTATGCAACGACGGCAAATGCCGAGCGGTTGTTGTTCGCCAAAGATGCGGTTTCGGAGGGTTTCGGGCAGATAAATTCGAGAAAGCTTGAGGAGGCGAAACAGAGCTTTACGACGGGCCGCGATGCATTCGCTACCGCTGGCGACCGCTGGAATTCTTTAATTGCCGACCTGTGGCTGGCCCACGCTCTCTCGGATCTTTCTAAGGTTGCCGAGAGCGATATCATTCTTAACCGCCTGACCGAAATCGCCGAGAGGAACAACTATAAGTGGCTCTCGCTTGTAACCGGAGATTGGGTCGCGAACAACCAGCGTTTGCGTGGCGAGATCGGCCGTTCGACCTCCCGGAACATTAGGAATCTCGATTTTGCGGAACAAATTGGCGACGCGGCGATGCGGACAAAGCTATCGCTGGCTTTGGCAGATAGTTATGAGACAGTTGGCGAAGTCGAGCGGGCCGCCGGTTTTGTGGGGCGGCTTAATGCGATCGGGCCACTTTATATTCGCAGTGGTGTACGGTCGTGGCAGCGGAATTTCTATTCGTCGAAGATGGCGGCAAAGCTCGGCCTTTTAAATACCGCGGACCATTTTGCTCAGGAATCTCTGTTAGACGTTCGAAATAGCCCGCTAAAAAGTTCACAGGCGGTCGATGATACTTTGAGACATCTTGTAGCTCTCAATCGTCAACGCGGTGATTTTGCCGCCGCTCTTAGCTATGCGGCTGAGTCGCAAAAACTGGCTGGTGAAACGGAAGACCTTGTATTTCGAGCAAAGTTGATGCGGTACGCAATGTCACAGGTCGGAGACCTTCGTCGTGAGATGGGGAACCACGATGCGGCGATCAACGCCTACGAGGAAGCGACACGGCTGCGAGCTGACGATGCCGAAGTTCAGATCGACGCGTATGAGATCGAAAAAGGGAAGCTGCTGTCTTTGTTCGCACTCGGAAGAAATGACCAAGCAGCAACTCAGCTCGCGCGTACGCTGGAGTTATCTGAATCGCTGCGGTCAAAAATACTCGACGAAAGCTCGCGTTTGACGTTTTTCAATGCCGAACAGAGCGTTTTCGAAGCCGCGATAAGCGATGCTCTGGCGAGAAACGATCCGATTGGCGCACTTGATCTGACCGAGACCTCGCGGGCTCGCAATTTGCTCGATTTTATTCAGGGCGAAGCCGCTATTACGAAATTAGAGGACGAATTCAGGACCGTCTCGCGGCCTTCCAAACTGTCGGAAATTCATGGCTCGATCCCGCAGAATGTTCAGGTCGTACAATATCTCACGCTGCCTGACAAGCTTGTGGTATGGTGTGTTGCCAGGCACGAGACCGAGATGGTTGTGACCGAAGTAACAAACGCAGATATCGAAGGGCTGGCGGCGAAATTCTTGGATGAATCCGTCAATGGTCGTAAAAACACTGAGTCGGAACAGCAAGTTTCAAATTCGCTTTACAAGATCCTGATCGAACCCGTATTGCCGCTTCTCGATAGTAAAAAACAGCTCGTTATCGTGCCCGACAAGACGCTAAGTAAGCTGCCATTTGTGGCATTGAGATCTGCGGCTACCGGACGGTATTTGATCGAAGACTTTACGGTGAGCTATTCGCCGAGCGTAAATGTGTTCGTGCGAATGTCCGAGATCGCAGCTAGCCGTAGGAATAATGCAGAGACCATCGCGGCGGTCGGAAATCCCGGATTTGACCGTGAAAAGAACCCCGAAATCAAAGATCTGCCCGCTGCGGCCGATGAAGCGCAGAAGATAGCGGAAATGTACCCGTCGAATGACGTTATGATGAATGACCAAGCGACGAAGTCGGCAGTTCTGGCTAAATTAAACGCGTCGCATATCTTTCATTTCGCTGGCCATTATGTGACCAATCCCGCCTCGCTGCCCAATTCGCGACTTGTGCTTGCCGATACCGGCGACGAATCTGACCTCCGCCTTTCCGAACTCGCGAAGCAAAAGCTGAGAAACACGAAATTTGTCGTGCTGTCGGCTTGCGACACCAATGCCGAACAGATCTTCGCGGGTGAAGGGGCGACCGGTATTGCTCACACTTTTTTGGCAATCGGGGCTCCATTGGTGGTAGCAGGAAACTGGAAGGTTGATTCCGATTCGACTCGCGATCTGATGGTTGATTTTCACTCGTATCGTCAGAAACAAAACCTCAACGTTGCCGAAGCTCTGCGGCAGGCGCAACTGGGCATGATGCGTGGCGCGGATGGCAGCATCCGACCTACATACTTCTGGGCTGCGTTTTCATCTGTCGGCGGAGCCACGACCTATTGACCGCTCGATTATTTGTCGTTACGAAATGTGCCAAATTATCACTTGGAGATGAGACTTTATTCTATGCAGAAAAGGAGAAATCATTAATGCCGGTAACCAGACAACAATCAACTTCCTTTGTAAACGTACGCGGGCTTGGGATAGTTTGCTTTAACCCGACGCTCGGACGTAGCGAGACCGCTATCATTCGGCCCGGTGGCCAGCAGCTATCTATAGACATTTCGCGTCCGGGGTTCATCGACGGCGCGGGTGCGGACACGACAGGATTTATTTCGCTCTTTCACAGGGCGATTACCGAACTCGAAGATGTAGCGATCGAGATCTCAGCTCTTGGTCAGTCAACATACAACGGATACGACATCTTTCAGACCGGTGGTTTTGACCGCGTAGATGATGGAGATAACGATCCTAACGATATTCGTTGGATAATCAACCTCGAAAGCAGTGAGATGCACGGCCCCGGGCTTGTAAAAAATGAATCTGGGGGTGAAGCACCAAAACCGCCGATCACCCGGCTTTTTATCAGCGATGCTCTGTTTTACGCTGTCATGCCCGACGACGGCGATATAGATAAGACGCCTTATTTTATGAAAACCGACCCCCGGAACGACTCCACGAGCGAATTTGGCCACCTCGCAGAAACTATGGGAGCAAATATCCAGGCGGGCGGTGTGCAGGTCAAGTTGACCATCGGCGGCACCGAAGAGATCATGACATACGACCACGTTGCTGGCTCGCCGCTGCGCATCGAGATCACAAACGTCGATCCGAACCCCGACGCTATGGCGACGGACTGCCGGTGTGT
>JBEBGA010000120.1:0-8300 GCA_040081695.1 Pyrinomonadaceae bacterium | reverse complement strand
CCTGCAACGCCTCCGGCTATTCCCGGATTCGGCGGTGGTGGAGGCGGAGGCTTTGGCGGATTTGGTGCCGGAGCAGGTTTTCGCGTAGATCCGGGTATGTACACCGTTAAGGTCAAGATGGGCGATAAGGAACTTTCGAAAACCTTTGAGGTGATCGAAGATCCCAGAGTTCAATTTTCCGCTGAGGATCGTGCGAAAAAGAAAGCGGCGTTGGCCAAACTCTTGCCGATCGTTACTCGCGGCACAACGGCTCTGCAGCAGATAGCTGCTTTGCGTACTAACGTAAACACCGCGCTCGAAGCATGGCGACGACCGGGAGCTAACGTTCCGCAAAATGTCCGGACAGCGGGCGAAGAACTGCTGAAAAAGATCGATGCAGCATACGTCAACTGGGGAACGCCTCCATCGTTGGTGAGTACCATTAGCGCTGCTGGCCCGCCGCTTGTTGAGCTGCCGACACCGCTCAGCCAACGTGCAGCGCAGCTAATGGGTGGGATCGAGAATACATCCGCGGCTCCGACCGCATGGGAGCTATCACAGATCGATATTCTCGCGACACGGATACCCGCAGCGGCCGATGAGGTTCGAAACCTAATCACCGTTGACCTAGCGGCACTCAATGCGATGATGATCGAGGCCAAGATACCCCATATCCCGGTACCACCGGGAGCGGGTGGCGGTCCGGGCGGTGCTCGTCCGCCTGAAGAGGATAAATAGTATCATCGTTTAGCAACTCTATGCCGGAAAGTTACTTTTGTGCTTTCCGGCATTTTTTTGTCCAAAGCCCGCTCGTGATTTTGGAGTATCGCCTACAAGTGCCAAAATGAATTAAATGCTAAAGATCGATGTTCACACGCATATTCTGCCGCGCGACATTCCGCGCTGGAAAGATAGCTTTGGCTACGGCGGCTTTATAGGGCTCGACCATTACAAACCGTGCTGTGCGCGTATGGTGCGTGATGACGGGGCGCAATTTCGCGATGTCGAGGAAAACTGCTGGGATCCCGAAAAGCGCATCAAGGAATGTGACGCGTCGGGGGTTGACATACAGGTGCTATCGACCGTGCCGGTGATGTTCAACTACTGGGCAAAGCCTGACGACGGTGCCGAGACCGCACGATTTCTAAACGACCACATTGCCGAGATCGCTACAAAGTTTCCAAAACGCTTTGTCGGTCTCGGGACTGTGCCGATGCAGGATACTGCGTTGGCTATTCGCGAACTTGAACGTTGCAAAGATATCGGGTTGATTGGCGTGCAGATCGGCACAAACATCAACCAACTAAATCTTGGCGAGCCGCAGTTCTTTGATTTTTTTGCTGCGTGTCAGGAACTTAGGATGGCCGTCTTTGTTCACCCGTGGGAAATGGCGGGCGAAAAAGATATGCAAAAATACTGGCTGCCATGGCTTGTCGGTATGCCCGCCGAGGTCTCACGCGCCATCTGTTCGCTGATCTTTTCAGGCGTGCTTGAGCGATTGTCTGATCTGCGGATATGTTTTGCGCACGGCGGCGGGTCGTTTCCATCGACCATCGGACGCATCGAGCATGGGTTCAATGTCCGCCCCGATCTATGTGCGATCGATAATCCACACAACCCAAGAAAGTATCTGAACAAGATGTATTTCGATGCCCTTGTTCACGATCCTGCGACGCTCGATTACCTAATAAACCTTGTCGGAGCCGGTCAGATCGCCTTGGGCAGCGATTATCCGTTCCCGCTCGGCGAGTTTGAGCCGGGCAAATTAATCGAAAACTCGGACTATGACGATGAAACAAAGGCAAAATTACTGCATTTGTCCGCTTTGAAGTGGCTTGGATTGGATAAAAATGACTTGACTAGCTAGTCTGACTAGATTTATCATAAAAGTATGAAAGTCAGCGTCTATGAGGCAAAATCTAAGCTGAGCCAGATGATAAACGCCGCTCTTGATGGTGAAGAGGTGGTTATCACTCGAAATGGCAAGGAAACTGTCAAATTGGTTCCCGCGACGAACGGCGACAAGAAAAATAGTTGGATCGGTATGTGGGATGGGCAGATAGAGATCCCGGACAGCTTTTTCGAGCCGCTTGAGGAGTTTGAAGAATATTCGTGAGTTGTGCTCAATGAAGATTTTGTTGGATACTCATATCTTTCTCTGGGCGGCGGGTGCTACTAAAAAGCTATCGGCTGAAACCCTCGATCTGCTGGCAAATCCGGAAACTGAAAGGTTCTTGTCGGCAGCGAGTGTATGGGAGATCGCGATCAAGTATGGTAAAGGCCAACTCCCTTTGCCTGAGCATCCCAAACGGTTTATTCCGATCACTCTTGCGTCGTCTAACATCGTTTCGATGCCCGTCACTTTTAATGACACACTCGGCGTTACGGACCTCCCGCGCCATCATGGGGACCCATTTGATCGGCTTTTGATCTCACAGGCCAAACTGCATGGTATGTATTTGCTGACTGACGACCGGATATTTGAACACTACGATGTCGATATCATCGACGCATAAGATCTATTTCTATGATGATAGACCCAATACAAAGTGACGCTAACGACCCGCTCCGGGGTTTTCGTGACCGTTTTCACTTCCCCGTAGTCGACGGTGGTGAGCCGATCTATTTTACCGGGAACTCGCTTGGGTTAATGCCAAAGACGGCGCGTGCCTATGTCGAACAGGAGCTTGTCGACTGGGAACGGCTTGCGGTCGAGGGGCACGTTCACGCAAAAAATCCTTGGCTGCCGTATCACGAATTCCTGACGGAGCAGATGGCCGTCGTCGTCGGTGCGAAACCCGTCGAGACGGTCGTGATGAACTCGTTGACGGTCAACCTGCATTTGCTACTGGTTTCGTTTTACCGTCCGACTTCCGAACGCTACAAGATCGTTATTGAAAAAGGAGCGTTTCCGTCCGATCAATACGCGGTCGCGTCGCAGATCAAATTTCATGGACACGAGCCGAGTGACGCGTTGATCGAACTTGCCCCGCGCGATGGCGAGTCGACTCTTCGCACAGAAGAAATCATCGAAACCATCGAACGCGAAGGATCGTCGATCGCTCTTGTCATGCTTGGCGGCGTAAATTATTACACCGGACAGGCATTTGATATGCAAGCGATCACCGAGACGGGGCACAAAGCGGGTGCGGTCGTCGGGTTTGACCTTGCTCATGCGGCAGGAAATCTTGACCTGAAAATGCACGACTGGGACGTGGATTTTGCGGCTTGGTGTTCGTACAAATATCTGAACGGCGGGCCGGGAGCGGTCGGCGGAGCGTTCGTGCACGAACGTCATGCAAACAGCTTTGACCTGCCCCGTTTTGCCGGTTGGTGGGGCCACGATAAAGCTACGCGTTTTCTAATGGGGCCCGAATTCGTGCCGCTCGCCGGTGCCGAAGGCTGGCAGATATCAAATCCGCCCATCTTACAAATGGCGGTTCTACGTGCGTCGCTCGAGATATTTGCGGAGGCCGGAATGACGGCTTTGCGGGCAAAGAGCGAAAAATTGACCTGCTATCTTGAGTCGTTGATAGATGAGATCGATGATCCGCGAATCTCGATCGTCACGCCGCGTGATCCGGCACAGCGTGGCTGCCAACTTTCGATCCGCGTCGGCGACAAGAGCATTCACGAACGCATTACTACTCACGGAGTTTTCGCCGATTGGCGTGAACCGGACGTGATCCGTGTCGCTCCGACACCGCTTTACAATTCATTTTCAGACGTTCACCGTTTTGCCGAAATACTAAAAGAATGCCTCGTGTAACTATCATCGGTGCCGGACTTGCGGGCTCGCTGCTTGCGATCAATCTTGCAAAACGCGGGATCGAAACGCACGTTTATGAATCGCGTGGTGACATGCGGCTTGAGGTGGTCGCGGCCGGGCGCTCGATCAATCTCGCTCTGTCCGATCGCGGTATTGCTGCGTTGCGTGAGGTCGGCATGGACGAATATATGCTCGCCGAAGCTGTACCGATGACCGGTCGGATGATCCACACGGTTGCAGGTGAGCAAAAGCTGCTGCCCTACAGCGGACGGGACGGCGAATATATCAACTCGGTCTCGCGGGCCGGACTCAACATCGCCCTCATCAACGAAGCCGACAAATTCGACAAAGTTAAATTTCATTTCAACCGGCGGTGCGTATATTTTGATTGCACGACCGGCGAAGCTAAATTTTCTAACGGCGACCGCGTAAAAGGTGACACGGTGATCGCGACTGACGGTGCCGGATCCGCCGTGCGGAATGCGATGCTTCACGGTGGTGTCGAACGGTTTGATTTTTCACAAACTTGGCTCGAACACGGTTACAAAGAACTGCATATTCCGGCGGCAGACGGTGGTGGATTTGGGCTGGAAAAGAATGCTCTTCATATATGGCCGCGGCATCAGTTTATGATGATCGCTCTGCCAAATTTTGACGGGAGTTTTACGTGTACGTTGTTTTTGGCTCACAAAAGCTCCCCTCCTTACGAAGGAGGGGTGGCAGCGGCTTCCGCTGACGGGGTGGTTCTCTCGAACGCTAACTTTGACTCCTTGAAAGATGAGCAATCCGTTCGCGACTTTTTCAACCGCGAATTTCCCGATGCCGTTCCACTCATGCCCACTCTAATCGAAGATTTCTTCGCCAACCCGACCGGCAATCTCGGTACGGTCAAATGCTTTCCATGGAACGCGGGCGGCAGGGCATTGCTGCTCGGCGATGCTGCCCACGCCGTCGTGCCGTTTTACGGCCAGGGCATGAACTGTGCATTCGAAGATGTCCGCGTCCTCGACTCGCTCCTGTCAGAACCGGGAGCGATAGCGACTGGGACGAAGATCGATTGGGAAACCGTCTATGTGAAATACGGACAGCTTCGTAAAACAAATACCGACGCAATAGCCGATATGGCAGAGGAAAATTTTTACGAAATGCGTGACCGCGTTGCCGACCCTGTATTCCAACGCAAACGCGAACTCGAGACAAAGCTTGAGCAAACTTATCCCGATTATTTCTCAAAATACTCGATGGTCACATTTCGTGAAGATCTGCCATATTCCATTGCGAAAGAGAAAGGCAATGCTCAAGATCGTTTGTTGATGGAGATATGTAAGGGCGTTGAAAGCGTCGCGGATCTCGACATCAACGATGTGAAAGCGAGGATAAGCGAACTGTGAAAGTTGACGTCAATAAACTAAGTGAGCGGGTAGATATATCGATACCGCTGCGGTTTGACGGCCCACAACCAAATGCGTTTGGTGCCGAAAGGGCGATTGCGAGGCCGCTTGGCGATACGCGTGACGGTTCGAGTGTAAATTACGAACAATACGTTATTACGCCGCATTGCAATGGCACCCACACCGAATGTGTCGGGCACATTACGGACGAGAGGGTGTCGGTTCGCAATTGTCTCAAGGACATTATCATGCAGGCGTTTGTCGTCTCGGTCGAACCTGAGGTAGTGGCTAGCGGTGACAGCGTTATCTCACGGCGATCTCTGGAACAGGTCCTCGCAGACGTGCCCGCAAACGACGCCGCGCTCATTGTACGCACGTTGCCAAATGATGCGTCAAAGCTTGAGCGCGTATACGATGATTCAGACGTCCCGCCGTATTTTTCCGCAAACGCGATGCGTTTCATTTTCGATTGCGGCGTTAAACATCTTCTTGTTGATCTTCCCTCAGTGGATCGCTTGTTTGACGACGGCAAGCTCGAAAATCACAGGATCTTTTGGAATGTTAACGAGGGAAGCCGCTCTATAAACGAAAAAACCCGCATCAATAGCACGATCACGGAGCTTATCTTCGTTCCCGACACGGTGAGCGATGGCAGGTATAGACTCAACCTACAGATCGCCCCGTTTGATTCGGACGCTGCACCGAGTCGTCCGGTTTTATTTACCACATAGGAACATAGGTCACATAGAAGAGTTTCTAATCTATGTGACCTATGTTCCTATGTGGTTAAAACTCTTCCGGTTTATTTTACTGCGTTTTCGATCGCCTCTTTCAGATCCGGATACTTAAACTCAAACCCAGCGTCTTCCAGTCGTTTCGGCATTACCTTTGTGCTGGCGAGCAGCAAAGCATCGCCCATTTCGCCAAAGATCATGCTGACGGCGAATTCGGGCAGTGGGAGGAATGTGGGTCGGTACAGAACGTCACCAAGAGTTTTGGTGAAATCGTGATTTGTCACCGGGTTGGGCGAAACGGCGTTGACTGCGCCGCGGATGTTTTCGTTTTCGATGACGTAGTTTATCACTGCGATCTCGTCTTCCATCGAGATCCAACTCATCCATTGCTTGCCGCTGCCGACCACGCCGCCGACGCCCATTTTGAACGGAAGCAGCATCGTCGATAAAGCCCCGCCATCTTTTGAGAGGACGATACCTGTGCGGAGCAAGACGGTGCGAATGCCCGCATCTTCGGCACGGCGCGATTCCGCTTCCCACTCTTTGCACACGCCGGCGAGAAAGTTGTCACCTGCGGCACTCGACTCCGTAACTTCTTCTTCTCCGCGTTCGCCGTAAAAGCCGATGGCGGACGATGCGATAAATGTGTGAGGTTTCTTTTTAAGTTTGGAAATGGCGTCGACAACATTTCGCGTACCAAGGACGCGGCTGTCGCGGATGGCTTTTTTCTTTTCGTCAGTCCAGCGGAGTCCGCTGACATTCTCCCCGGCAAGATGGACGACAACATCGATGCCCTCGAGCTTTTCGGGATCGGTAAAGCCTTCGTCAATGCTCCATTGGATGTGCCGGTCGTCTGCAGGCTCTTTGCGTGAGGCGAGCAGGAGTTCGTAGCCCTTTTCGGTAAATGATTTTTGCAGCTCGGTGCCGACGAGGCCGCTGGCACCCGTGATCAATACTTTCATAAGAGTTATTTAACCACAGATGAACACAGATGGACACGGATCAAGAAATTGCATATCAGTGTTTATCTGTGTGCATCTGTGGCTAATTTTCTTATCTTCTTAACTCGTCATGAATAAACTTTGTCATCAGATCGAGCTCGCGTTTTGTCAGTTGGTCGCGGAAAGGTGTCATTCCGTTGCCGCCCTCGGCAAGTTGTTTATAGATCTCGGCCTCGGTCTTAAATTTGAGATGCTCGCCATAACGCATATTTGGCACTACGGTTCCGTCATCAAGCGTTTTGCCCTCGCCTTCGGGGCCGTGACAGATCGCGCAGTGCTGACGAAACATTGACGCGGCGTAATCTTTGCTATCGGCGATGGAATATCGTGGGGGCTTTGAAATAGTGCAGGTGGTTATCGCGGCGATTGTAAAAAACATCACCAGAAATATTTTAAGTCGGTGCATTCGAGATCAGCTTGTCAGACGACGACTGAAACCGCCGATCATCTTTTTTACTTCTATCAATTCTGTTTCGTAAGCCCAGTGCCTTTGCGCATCGAGAAATTCGAGGTCACGAGCCATCAAAGCATAATATTCTAACCGATTTGCAAAACCGAGAGCCGCGCTGAGCGACTTTGCAAACTCGGCATCATTGGGCTTGGACGCTCCTTCAGCAATATAAGCCGGAATGTCGATGCTGGTCTTTCGCATCATATTTCGCAACCCAAACACCTCATCGTGCGGAAAATCGTTTGTCACACGATATGGATTTAACGCTAGTTGATGGGCCTTTTGCCACATCAAAAGATTGCGAAAATCCTGCATAGGCGATTATGAGTTTAAAAACAGCCAGTAGCTGTCGGCTGTTAGCTATAAGCTGTTTTTTAACAAATTATGGAAGAGTCACAGTCTCCTCTTTTAATGCGCGTTTGAATATCTTGCCTGTATTACCGATCGGCAGGGAATCGCGAAATTCTACGTGTCTGGGGTATTTGTTGGCGGCGATCTGGCTGCGGCACCATTCGATAAACTCTTCGCGGGTCAGTTCGGCACCTTGGTTTAGTACTACGAAAGCCTTTACTTCTTCGCCTAAACGGTCGTCGGGGACGCCGATGACCGCGACCAGCGAAACGTCGGGGTGCGTAATGATCACTTCCTCAAGCTGACGCGGATAGACGTTGTAGCCGCCGCGAAGGATCATGTCTTTTTTGCGGTCGACGATGGCGAGATAGCCTTCGTCGTCCATTATGCCGATGTCGCCGGTGTGAAACCAGCCATTGCGAAAGGCCTCGGCGGTTGCCTCGGGGCGTTTGTAATAGCCCTTCATCACGTTCGTCCCGCGAATAACAACCTCGCCCCGCTCGCCACGCGGCACCTCGTTGTCGTTGTCGTCAAAACATTTAACCTCGACGCCAAAAATCGCCTGACCGACCTTGCCGGGTTTAGATGGACGTTCGAAATGATTGAAACACGCGAGCGGCGATG
>JBEBGA010000452.1:0-2118 GCA_040081695.1 Pyrinomonadaceae bacterium | reverse complement strand
CTACACAGGGAACCATATATAGGCTCTGTGCCGATCACGTCGGGCGAGATCGCCGAGGACTTTGCGTATTATTTTGCCAAATCCGAGCAGATACCATCGGCCGTTTTGCTGGGCGTTCTGCTGCAGAATTCGGCTCCGTTTGTGCGGGCAGCCGGCGGGGTTTTAATTCAGATGATGCCCGGCGTTAACGAGCATATCGTCACGATGATCGAAGACACCGTCGGCCGAGCTCCGCATCTGACCGAGGTAATAAAAGAAGGTGCGACACCGGAAGATCTGTTGCGAATGACGCTCGGAGTGATCGATTTTGAGATCATGAGCGAGCGAACCGTCGAATTTCAGTGCCCGTGCTCACCCGAACGTGCCGTCACAATGATCGCCGCTCTCGGCCGTGATGAGGTCGAGTCGATGATAGCCGAAGACCACGGAGCCGTGATGACCTGCGGTTTTTGCAACGAGACATATCGGCTCGACAAGGATGATTTGGAATTGATGCTCAAAGGGTTTTGAGATTTCGTCGACAGGAGCCACGAAAGAAATTAGCCACGAATCACCACGAACGGACACGAAGAAGAAATAAGATCGATTCGTGTTTATTCGTGAAGATTCGTGGCTAAATCCTAATTTGCTGTTGTAATTATTTTCTCCCCACAAACACCGGTTGCGTCCACGCCATTTTGCCGTTTGATTCGATGATCTTTAGGCGAACGTAGCCTTCGCGACCGGTGATTTTATAGGTTGCGGGTTCGGTTGTGGTTGTCTTTAGAACACGACCGCCGCGACCGATGAAGTTTATCTTGTATTTACTCCACCGCTCTTCTCTTATATCGACGGTCAAGGCTTTCCCGTCGTAAATGATGTCCGCTAATTCAACACCTGTCGAGGCGTAGAAATCACCGCGTTCGATGGCCGCAAGGATCGCGGATTGAGTAAGTTCCGGCGAGCGGACGAATATCCAACCCTTTCCGGGATTCGGCAGATGATTTTCATTTAGCTGCTTGAAAGAGTGTGAGTCGTCGTCTGCGATTCCGTATATCTTCATTCCAGCGGTAAGCAGTGTATCCCAAATCTCCTCAACTCCCGGCGAATCACCGCCGCCAAGATTATTGACGAGCGGATGACCGTTGTGAATTTCCATTAGACTGACATTATTGACTTTTCTAATCTCCGCGGCTGTCAAGGCCCACAGATAATTTGGATGATTGATCTGCGGCACACCGCCTGCCGCTCGAATGCAGTCGACATTTGCTTGCAGGTTTGCCGCCGATGAAACCGCTGATTTCGCGGGCATGCAGACTCGCGTCACGCCGAGGCCATTTAAATGATGGGCCTTCTTGTCAAAGCTATCGGTTACTTCCTGGCCCTCAATCACGATAAATTCGCCGGGCTTACCAAACTGCTCATTGAGCGGACCGACCGGCGTCAGGAATTCGTGATCGGTGATGAAGAGGAAATTGTATTTGTGGTCGGCATACCACTTCACGACATCGGCCGGCGGCGAATCGCCGTCGCTATTCTTTGTATGAGTGTGAGTATTCCCTTTGTACCAACGCGTCGGAGTTTGAGCGAACGTGATTGAGGTACAAATAAGGAGCGAGCCAAGGGCCGCTAACCGAATCATTTCTTGCATGCGGAAAATGTACACCAAACACGGCCCCGCCGTACAGCCTCGCCGCTCACGTTTTTGATAAATGACCGACGATAAATGATAATTTTTGAGAATGTCCGATCTTGAGAAATTTCTCGAACGCGTCCGTTGCGATGTCGATCACGCTCTAGACGAGCTTATCCCTGCGACGGAAGTTGCGCCGACAATTCTGCACGAAGCGATCAGATGGAGCGTCTTTGCGGGCGGAAAACGCGTCCGTCCGGCACTTATCTATGCTTTCGGAGAGGCTTTTGAAGCGGAATTCGGCAATCTATCCCGAATTGCGGCCGCGATCGAGATGATCCACACCTACTCGCTGATCCATGACGATCTACCGGCGATGGACGATGATGACCTACGGCGAGGGCGGGCGACTTGTCACAAGAAATTTGGCGAGGCGACGGCGATATTGGCGGGTGATGTTCTGCAAACTCTTGCGTTTAAGGCAATTGCCGATGACGACGCTCTGA
>JBEBGA010000119.1:0-8315 GCA_040081695.1 Pyrinomonadaceae bacterium | reverse complement strand
CGACCAATGTTTCGCAGCGGCCAAACAATGCAGTTGTTCGTAATCCGTCTGCCATCACGGCAAAGGCTCCGGCTTTGACCAACTACGACGATGCTGACGACAAGTCACTTCGTCTTTCGGACCTTTTTGACGAAGGAGGAGCGGAATAGCGCCGCTATAACTCTATTATGACCACTAAACTTTTCCGTGTGATGATCTTAGCCGCTTTGGTCTTTACGATGTCATTACTCGTGACTGCTCAGGAGACAAAACCTGTAGAAGACCAACCTCAAGAAAGCCAATCGGGTAACCAACAGCAGGATATACGCACCAACGCCCTGCGTCAGCTCGGATTATCTCGCGAACAGATTCAGCAAATTCGCCGGATGAACATGGAGCGAAAGCCGCTGATGGACGAGGCCCAAAAACGTCTCCGGATAGCGAACCGTAGCCTTGATGAGGCTATCTATGCGGATCAGGTCAACGATACTGATGTGCAGGCCCGTTTAAAAGAACTGCAATTGGCACAGGCGGATGTTGCCCGCATTAGATTTATGAATGAATTATTTGTGCGCAAGATACTCACGCCAGAGCAATTGGTCAGATTTCGTGAATTGCGGCAGCGTTTTGAGCAGGTTCGAGAAAATATAGAGCGGCGTAACGGCGACCGCAAGGTCATTAAGCAAAACGGGGATGCCTTTGCCCCTAGACAGGTTCGCCCGGTCGTCAGACCAAACGCTCAAAAGCCGCAGTAATCGTTGCGATCTACGATTGACCGACCTTTCGAAAGGCTGAACATTTTTGTTCGGCCTTTTTGCTTGTTTGAAGTTTTGTTTGGGTTCGTTATATCCTTGAGCAGTCAACGTTTCCAGCATCTTTGTCGATGAGCGTATTCGCGAAATTTCTTTCCGCAGTGCAAGAGATAACCTTCCTTTTGTGGCGCTCGCTCAGAGGCCTTTGGATGGGGCCACGTTATTTCAAAGAGACTATCGAGCAGATGGATCGCATCGGTGTCGGTTCCCTTGGCATTGTATCCCTAACCGGGTTTTTTACGGGAGGGGTACTTGTCCTCCAGGGCTTTCCCACACTCGAATACTATGGCGCGCAGAGCAGCGCCGGCCAAAGTGTTGCTACGTCATTAATACGTGAACTCGGACCGGTTTTAACAGCATTGATGGTGGCGGGGCGAGTCGGCTCGGCCATTTCCGCCGAATTGGGATCAATGGTGGTCTCTCAACAAATAGACGCAATGCGTTCGCTGGGTACGTCCCCGGTTCGGAAGCTTGTCACGCCGCGAATTATCGCACTTCTTGTTACGCTTCCATTGCTTACTTTTTCAGCCGATCTGGTTGGCATAGTTGGGGGAGGTTTGGTGGCTCGACAGATCTACGGCCTTGATCCGAGCGTTTATATGCAGTCTGCTAAGGTCGGAATTGCGATGACGGATCTTATCGGCGGCATGGTGAAACCACTTGTTTTTGGTGGAATAATTGGACTGCTATCATGTTATAAAGGGCTAAGTACCACGGGCGGGACCGCGGGGGTGGGCAGATCGACAACAAGCGCTGTCGTTACTTCGTCGATAAACATAATAATTGCCGATTTTTTCCTGTCGAAAATACTTCAGAGCTTTTTCAGCGCGACTATTTTTTAGAAAGGATCGTTGTATGACTTTAGACATTGAGGGAATACATCAGCAAAGGGTATCTTATACCGACGAGTCGGTTATCGGAGGATACGCTCTGCCTGCAATCGAATTCCGCAATGTGGAGCTGGCGTTTGATGACCACGTGATCCTTGACAATATAAGCTTTACCGTCCGGAAAGGTGAAACTAAGATAGTTCTCGGTGGTTCAGGCACTGGCAAGTCAACTATCATTAATCTCATTCTCGGTCTGCTAAAGCCTGATTCGGGCCAAATTCTGATCGACGGCGAAGACGTTACCCACTTTGACGATCAGGAGATGATGCGGATCCGTAAGAACATCGGAATGGTCTTTCAAGAAGGAGCTCTGTTCGATTCCCTATCCGTTTATGAGAATGTTGCGTACAGGCTTCACGAAGCGCACGTGGATGAAGACGAGGTCGAACATGAGGTTCGCCGAATGTTACAATTCGTCAATCTCGAAGATGCGATAGACAAGATGCCGTCCGAGCTATCAGGTGGCATGCGCCGTCGAGTAGGCATAGCGAGAGCACTGGTCGGTAATCCAAACATTGTATTATTTGACGAGCCGACAGCGGGGCTTGACCCTCCGACTGCACGCACCATTTGCGAGTTGGCGATTAAACTTAGGGACCTCGAAGATGTATCATCTATTTTTGTAACGCACGAGATGAATAATCTCGAATATTTGTCATCGGAATACGCGACGCTTGACCGTACCGGTGACGTGCATTTTGAGCTCGAGGGCGAGCGGCTTTGTTTGCTCAATACCGAGGTAATTATGCTCAAAGAAGGCGATATTATATTTAGCGGCAAGGATGAGCAGCTTCGCCAGACGGAAGATCCGTATATTCGCCGATTCCTGAGAGGTAAATAAATGCCGAGAAGCAATCAGAAACTGACATTTAGCGAGCTACGCGTTGGTATTTTCATGTTTGCGGCGCTCGTGGTCACGGGCTTTCTTATCCTCAATTCAAGCGGCGATTTTAACCCTTTCGAGAAAAAGATGCGGCTCAAGGCCCGCTTTCTGAGCGCGGACGGGCTGCGTACCGGAGCTGACGTACAGCTCGCCGGCGTAAAGATCGGTAAAGTGGAAGAGGTCGTTTTCCTGCCGCCCGACGTTCCAAATGGCGAACGAGTCGAGGCGACGTTACTCGTCGTGCAGGTACTCGATAAAAAACCGATAACAGAACTAATACGAACCGATTCAACTGCCCAGCTTGTCGCGACATCGATCCTTGCCAATGACAAGATGATCAACATCGTTCCCGGCACGACCAAGGGGCAGCCGGTGGGCGACAATGCCATCCTCGCCTCTACTGCTTCGGCTTCGTTGAATCAGCTCACCTCAACGGGTAACGATCTATTGACGCAAATTAATAAGCTTGCGATTCCCGCCAACGAGATATTACAAAAGGCTAACAATGGCCAGGGCACACTCGGACGCATCGTCAATGACGAAGCACTTTATGAGAGCTTAAACGCAACCATTAACGAAACAAAAAACACGATAGAAAAGATAAATTCTGGCCGCGGGACTGCAGGAAAACTTGTCAATGATCCTGCGTTGTACGACAGCCTCAATAAAACGGTCGCAAACCTCGAATCGATAGCGGCAGACGTCAAGAGCGGCCGCGGTACCGCGGGTAAGTTTGTAAACGACGACGCACTATACAATGATGCTCGTGACGCGATAGCCGATCTTAGAAAATCCGCGACAAAAATAAACGAGATCGCAGAAGATGTTAAATCGCTAACCGCGGACCTGAGAGAGGGCAAAGGAACAGCCGGAAAGCTGCTCAAGGATGAAAAGCTCTACGATGACGCGCGTACGGCGATCGAAAAGTTTAACTCGATGTCCACGCGACTCGACGCGATCCTGGCTGACGCTCAAGCCGGCAAAGGCACGCTTGGCAAATTTGTTACCGACGAAACCCTCTACAACAGCATCAATCAAACCGCTTCGAACGTGAACCAATTTACGAGTGAGGGCACTAAGCTCCTCTATGATTTTCGTCAAAATCCGAAAAAATTCCTCCGTATTAAACTAGCCTTGTTCTAACCTGCCGAATATTTCCTACATATTTCTTGTATAATTACATCGAATAATGTATATTATGCATCAGATGATTGATTTATGCGTTTATTTCGCATAAATAATTCTTTGTATGCAAAAGAAAGAACGGCACGATTTCATTCTCAAACTCATCGGATCTGAGCAGATCTCGCGTCAGGATCTGCTTGCAGAAAAGCTCGGCCGAGGCGGTTTTGTCGTCACCCAGGCGAGCGTCTCTCGTGACTTGGAAGAGCTTGGGATCGCCAAAAATAATGGTGTATATGAGTTGCCAACTGCGGCGTCTAGGGCGGCGACATACGGTCTAAAGTCGCTGTCACCGGCTGGTGACAACCTGATCGTCGGTAAGTGCGATCCGGGACTTGCTTCGGCCATAACAGTTCGTATAGACGCGGCTAAAATTAACGAGATCGTTGGTACGATCGCCGGGGACGACACGATCTTTATTGCTGTTTCAAACGCGGAGACTCAGGCATCGGCGATAGCGAAGATATGGAATTTATTTGCTGAATGACGGCGGACGATATGAAATTTGTTGAGATCGAAAAAATGGGATCAGTTGTTTCGCGGCTTTCGCTGGGACGCTCGATCTCTGTCATAACTGACGAGATCGTTGCGGTAGTGGGAGACGTGATTGCGGTTCGGGCCCTTTCAGAAAGCGTTACATACGGCAGTCTTGAACTTCCATCCGGCCGCCTCGCTAAGATCAACACTGGTGATGTATTGCTTGGAGCTTTGGGGAAACGTCGGGCACTAAAGGGTTTTGTTGGTGAAGTGCCCGAAACGGTCAGATCTGGTGACCGCTTACATCTGCTCAATATGGGCGGCGTTATTGGCGTTTGTAAGGGCCATCATTCATCATTTTCGGATGCGATCGAGGTCGAGGTCATCGGTGTAGCTTGCGACGTAAATGGGTTGGTCACCAACATGGGCGATGGTGCACTCAATCCCGCTGAAAACCTTTTGCCAAGTGCCCCAATAGTCATGATCGCAGGAACTTGTATGAACTCGGGGAAAACGGTTGCGGCGACCGAGATCATCAAACAGGCGGCTAACAGCGGGCTTCGAGTCGCGGCGGCAAAGCTTTCGGGTATCGCTTGTCTGCGGGACACGCTCAATATGCAGGACAACGGAGCGATCTCAACTGCGAGTTTTCTCGATTGCGGACTTCCCTCTACAGTTGACCACGATGATCTCGCTTCGATTGCCAAAGCAATAATCAATCATCTCAATACATTCGACCCTGATCTGATCGTTGTCGAACTCGGCGACGGTATCGTTGGCGGATATTCCGTCGATGCGGTGCTGCGGAATGCGGAGATACAGGACGCGATATCTTCATTCGTTTTTTGTGCGTCGGATTATGTGGGCGTTATTGGCGGGGCGGCAGTCATGGAAAAATTTGGTATCGGGATCGATGTCATTGCAGGGTCGGTAACTGACTCGCAAATGGGCGAGGACTATATCACGGAGCATTTTGGCTTTCGTGCCGGAAATGCCCGACGCGACGGTGCGAGATTATTTGAATTAGTGCAAAACGCCGCTAGGCTTGCGGAGGTTGCTGCTTGAGCGAAACTAATAAGATCCGGATCGCAATATTCGGTGGTTCCGGCTATGGCGGGAGCGAATTGCTGCGTATATTGCTGTTTCATCCAAACGCTGAGATCGTATTAGTCACCGCAAATGAACACGCCGGTAAGGCAGTCAGCGATGTTCACAAAAACCTTTTCGGGCTGACCGATCTGCGTTTTGAGAAAGCTCCCGAGGACCTTTCTACATTGCTTAATATTGAAGTAGTGTTCCTTGCTCTGCCGCACGGACAGGCGCTAGATCTAGTGCCCCGGCTTTCACCGCATGTTAAAGTGATCGACCTCTCCGGTGATTTCCGCGTCGATGACGCCGATGTTTTCAAGCAATTTTACAAACTCGACCACACCGCGACTGATCTACAAGGTAAGTTTGTTTACGGACTGCCGGAAACCAACCGCGAAACGATTCATACCGCTCAATACATCGCAAACCCCGGCTGTTTTGCGACAGCGACTTTGCTGGCGCTTGCTCCAATGGTCAAGAGCGGAATGCTGACGGGCAAGGTCATCGTGGATGCAAAGACCGGTTCGAGCGGTTCTGGTGCGAAACCCGCCGCAAACACGCACCATCCGCAACGGATGAATTCGTTCTATGCTTATAAGCCCTTTACACACCAGCATGTGCCGGAGATCGAACAACATCTGCGAACGGTTGGCAGTTTTCAAAATGATCTCGTGTTTATGACGCACAGCTTACCTGTCGCACGCGGGATATTTGTTTCGTGCTATCTCGAGACAAATGTGCAGCTTTCCAACGAGGATCTGCAAAATCTTTATAGTCACTTTTACAAAGACTCGTTTTTTGTTCGAATGGTCGAGGGTTCGCCCGATATCAACTGGGTCAAGACGACCAATTTCTGTGACATCGCCGTTCATACGAGCGTAAAGCAAGTAGTCGCTTTTTCGGCGATCGATAATCTAGTGAAAGGTGCGGCGGGACAGGCCGTGCAGAACTTGAATTTGATGTTTGGTTTGGCCGAAACGACCGGGCTGATGTTCACCGGTTCATATCCGTAAGATGGAAAGGATCCAGGAAGAGCATTATTTCTATATCGCTTGGCACGATACGGCCGCGGACGAATATTTTCTCGATGTGCTGTGCGGGACGGTCGCTCAATACACCATCGTTATTAAGCTCACACCGGAAGAGATAGAAAGATTTAAGGCAGACTCGGCTACCTTACGCGAGCTTGCGGATAAGATATCTTACTCGCCCGACAGCTATAGATCGCGGCACATCGGGGATCTTGATCTAGACAAATGAATTTTACAGAGATCAAAGACAAAGAGGACGAGTTTCAACTCGCGACTTACGCCAAGACGGACATCGCCATTGAACGCGGGTCGGGCGTGTGGGTGTGGACAAGCGAAGGCGAGAAATATCTCGACCTGTATGGCGGTCACGCGGTTTGTGCGACCGGACATTCGCATCCGCACGTCGTTAAGGCGATACAGGAACAGGCTGAGAAAGTGCTTTTTTACTCCAACCTCGTGTATTCCGAGGTCCGTGCAAATGCGGCCGAGAAACTTGTTGCGGTCGCTCCCGAGAGTCTGACCAAAGCATTCTTTTGCAATTCTGGTACTGAGGCTAATGAGAATGCGATGCGTATCGCCCGGATGGCAACCGTCCGTCAGAAAGTGATCTCGTTTGATGGCGGATTTCACGGGCGGACGGCTGATTCGATATCTGCTACGTTTCTTGGTAAATACCGCGAGATCGGCAAGCCAAATGTTCCCGGTCACGTATCGGCGGAATTTGGGAATATCGATAGTGTCCGTGCTGTTGCTGACCATGAGACGGCGGCTATCATACTAGAACCGATACAGTCGATGGCCGGTGTCCGCGAAGCATCGCCGGAGTTCTTTTCGGGCTTGCGGCAGATATGTGATGAGTTTGGCATCGTGCTGATCTTTGACGAAGTGCAGACGGGTATTGGACGCACGGGAAACTGGTTTTTCTCCGGCAGCGAGCACGCTGATGGCTTAGTACCTGACATCATCACGCTTGCCAAAAGCCTCGGTAGCGGCGTTCCGGTTGGGGCGTGTCTCGTGAATGATAGCGTTGCCGGACATATTAAAACCAACGATCTCGGCACGACATTTGGCGGCGCGATGCTGGCGATGGCGGCGGTTTTGGCGACACTTGAGGCCATCGAGGATGATGATATGGTCGCGAACGCCACTCACATCGAGCAGTATCTGCGTAATTCCCTGTCCGATGTTGCCGGCGTCAAAGCCGTTCACGGAAAGGGATGTCTGCTCGGTATTGAGTTTGACGATGTGTGTGGTCCGATCCATAAAAAACTGTTATCCCAAAAAATAATCACCGGAACATCGAGCGACCCAAACGTCTTGCGGCTCTTGCCGCCGTTGATGGTCAGCAAGGACGAGATCGATCTACTGGTTGAGGCTTTACAAAAGTGAACAATTATCTAAGAACATCTGACCTCAGCCGCGGCGAGCTTGATAAACTCATCGAATCGGCGATGCAGTTCAAAGCGGGCGAGCGTGCCGACAAACCGCTAGCCGGCAAGTCGATCGCACTCGTCTTTTTTAATCCGAGCCTGCGGACCCGTGCTTCGATGCAGGTGGGCATATATGGGCTTGGCGGCAATGCCGTGATTCTCGAACCCGGCGGTTCGTCCTGGACTCTGGAGCACCGCGACGGTGTTGTGATGGACGGGAATAAGACCGAGCATTTGGCAGAATTTGTCCGAGTACTTGAGCGGTACGTCTCAGCGATCGGCGTCCGGACGTTCGCGGAATTGAAGGATTGGGAAACAGAGCGGACCGATCCGATCCTTGCAGCGTTCAGAAAATATGCGACAGTACCCATTATCAATTTGGAATCGGCGATGCATCATCCGTGTCAGTCGATGGCTGACATGATGACTATCCGCGAAACGCTAGGCCCTGCTAAGAAAAAGGTGCTGCTCACGTGGGCGTGGCACCCGAAACCGCTTCCAATGGCTGTGCCGAATAGTCTTGCCCTCGCAGCCGCTCAATT
>JBEBGA010000118.1:0-8336 GCA_040081695.1 Pyrinomonadaceae bacterium | reverse complement strand
GTTAAAAATGTTATCAACGCCCGGGCCAAAGCCGGCATGGCGTTTGAAAAATGAAGCAGCGTAAACCCTACGGTTAATACGTGAGTATGCCAGCGAAAAGACCGTTCCGGTCGTGCTGGCCGCGACGCTCAAAGCGTGCGTCGATGGGTTGTCGTAATTCGCAACCGTCGTATCGTTATATGCGGTTCCTGAATTGTAAGGGAAATCCCACAGCACGCTATTGTTGGCGTAAACGCCGTTCTGGGCACCCTCGACAAATCGCGAGACGACCGCTGACGGATTGTTTTGGCAAAAGTCTTCTGGGCGGTTGAGGGCGAGATTTACGTTCGCCGTGTTGCTGTTTGGGACAAACTGTACCGTCGAACCCGAATCAGCAGCCGTTCCGCCTGAGACCGAGTCGGTCGCTCTTGCCGATGGCATAAAGCCGCTCGGCAGCGTCGTAAATTCGACACGGTATGGGCCGGTACCGGTCGCGCTCAGCGAATAGCTGCCCGCGGCGTCGGTCGTCGTCGAGCCGCATGCATTGCCGAGCCCGTCATACGCACTAACCGTTACGCCGGCGACACCACCGTCGATCGAGTTCAATCCGCTCGTCGTGTCGTAGGCTCCGTTTCCGTTAAAGTCCTGAAAGACCTTCCCGCTGATGGTACCGGCCATTGCGGCTTCTGATTTTTCAGTTTCGGCGGCATTGGATCTTTCTAGCCTCTGAGCGTTAGAGTAGAACTCATTTGAAAAAACGATCGATAGAAACAGCACAGCGATCAGCGATAGGACAGCGACGGCCCTGTAGCGGGCGAGAAAAGCATTTATCTTCATTTTATGAGGGGTTCCTAATTTGGAGATCCGGGGGGTGAATTTCCAAGGATATGATCTAGGGTGGAGTTTTGTGGGAAGCCGCTGATAAAGGGCATCAGCGAATGCTAGTAGAAAGATACAGCATCCGGCACCGATGTGTCAAACAAAATTTAACACGCGATCTGTTTAGCTTTTTAACCGTGAAAGGAACTTTTGGCGAAACTTTGCGACCTTTGGTGCGACGACGGCGTTGCAATATGGCTGATTTGGATTGTTGGCGAAATATTCCTGATGATAATCCTCGGCGGGCCAGAATTTATCAAACGCCGTGACCTCGGTAACGATCGGGTTATCGTAAATGCCCTCGGCATTAAATTCGGCAATGGTTTCTTCGGCAACTCGCTTTTGTTCGTCGGAGCGGTAAAACACGGCTGAGCGGTAAGATGTACCGATGTCGCCGCCTTGGCGATTTAGCGTGGTCGGGTCGTGGACGGTAAAGAAAACCTGCAGCAGCTCTTTGTATGACAGCTCGCTCGGGTCAAACCTGATCTGGACAACCTCGGCATGGCCGGTCGTCTCGGAGCAGACCTCTTTGTAAGTCGGATTTTCTGTATGCCCGCCGGAGTAACCTGACACGACATCTTCGACGCCCCTCAGATCGTCAAATATTGCCTCAACACACCAAAAACACCCCGCCGCCAGCGTCGCTGTCTCTAAGTTGTCCATAACAAAATTCTATCAAACTTTTATCGAAGGCGGGTTTGTTGCGACTATCCGTCTCCAAAGAGCGGCCGGTTTGCAATAGAAACTTTGAAACCGTATCCGAGCAGAAACAGGATCAGCGCCAGCGTCACGAACATCGGCGTTGCATACCACGCGGAAAAGTTGAGGGTGAGAAGAGTATAAAACATCCAAGTGTTGACCGTTAACATAACGATCGTTGCCACCAATCCCAGACGGGTAACGGCCAGACACATGATAGCATTACTAATCAACATAAAGGGCAGATCAACCAATGAATAACTGAAAAACAAGCCGGTAATTGTCGAGATTACGACAAAGACAGCGATGCCTGCGTAGAGCCTGCGCCGAAGCATCAAAAACAGAATGACCAGTAAACAAACAAACGCAAATCCGATCGCGATGCTGGTGCCCGAAAGGGTCAAGATCATTGAGAACGGACTCCGCAAGACGATCAAAGCATTAGGATTAATCTCAGTTTTGTAGTCATTGTAAAAAAAGCGCTCGGCTAAGAGAGCCAGATAAAGAAAGGTCACCTCCGCAACGGCGCACAATGCGCCGAGCAAAACATCGCGCCCGACCAATGGGTCGCGCCAGTCGCCCGCCAATAGCCGGTTCCACGAGACGATCAATTCGGGAAGGTTGCGACGGACTACGGGTTCGAGAGCGAGATAGAACAGCCACGTAGCTGCCGCAAAGTATAAGGCTATCCGCATCGAGTGTGAAAAACGGTCCACTTCTGAGAAAAACGACGGCACATGATTCATACCCAAAAACCAGCCGCCGAAGGTTAGAACCAGAACAACCAGCGCGATCTTGAACGCACCTTTGCGGTCGCCGCTTCCCGATTTGAGATTCTTTCGTGCAAGAAAGATCGCGGTGATCAGTATTCCAATAAGAACACCGGCGAACACAAAGATCCCGATCCAATCGCGTGTCGTGATCGAGTCGAGTTTGGTGCCTTCCGGTTGCGTCCACGGATAGATAAGCTGGAAATAGACGATCTTGCCTTGAAAAGCCGCCGCTTCGATGCGAATTGGAATCTCGGGATGGTCGGGCATAACGCCTTCCCAAGCTTTGCGCCCATCAGATGCTACGGGCGGTGTCCAATTTGGTGTAGTCTCGTTGAATTTGGACAGATCGAGTTCGGCGGCTAAAAATGCGGGCGTGAAATCCGCATTTGCGTGTATGGTTTGGCTTTCGGTAAACTGCGGCGACACCGCGCTGAATTCGACCAAGCGTCCGCGCGTGTCGAGCGAAATTGTCTTCATTCCGCCCGTCGTCTGCGGCAAAAACGTCCAAAATCCGTTGCCCATCATTGCCATATCAAAATGGCGCGGGCTTTGCTGTTCACCAAAGACAAACATCAGCGGCTGACCGGTCGATATCTTCTGCCAATTTTCGGGCGTCGAGTTTTCCCGGACATATCTTTCATAAGTATCGTCGTAATAAAAGCGGTAAAGTCGTTCGACTGGCTCATCCGTATAACCAAATTTTGAAATGATCTCGCTGGTTCGCTCAGACATCACTTCGGGCGATTTTGTAAATGGAATCCTATTTTGAGGTGAGACCTTCATCGAAGCTAATAAACAGATCCCGATCATCACGATCCCGCCGATCACACACGCCAACGCAACGGCAGGTTTCAACGCACCTTTCTTTGGCGATGCGGCCACCATCTCGGGACTTGGCGTTTGCCCAGCGTCGAGAGCCATCTGCATCGGGTTGCCGCCGGGCATGGCCATCGCCACCTGAAGGGCCGACTGCGGACGATCCCTTGGAGCTTTTTCAAGACATTGGGCGATGACGCTTTCGACCAGCGGGTCGATGGCTTTGACGTGGACCGAAGCGCTGGTCGGCGTCTCGGTCTTATGCTTTTTCATCAGCTCCATCACGTTATCCGCGATGAACGCCTGTTTGCCGGTGAAGATCTCGTATAGGACGAGCCCCAAAGCATATATGTCGCTGCGGACCGTTACCTCACGGCCGTCGATCTGCTCGGGCGACATATAGGCGAGCGTACCGGCACGTATATTGTCGCCTTTGATCTCATCTTCGATACCGGCGATGCCGAAATCGGTTATGCGGGCGATTCCGCTGCTATCAATAAT
Organism: Pyrinomonadaceae bacterium; assembly: GCA_040081695.1. Classification (GTDB taxonomy): domain Bacteria; phylum Acidobacteriota; class Blastocatellia; order Pyrinomonadales; family Pyrinomonadaceae; genus OLB17. The sequence continues at coordinate 4,689 of JBEBGA010000118.1, read as the reverse complement.
AATATTTGCAGGCTTTAGGTCACGATGAAGAATTCCGGCTTTGTGAATTGCCTCCATTCCGACACAGATCTGCCGGGCGATCTCGACCGCGCGCTCTGAGGGAAAGCGTCCAACACGTTTCAGCAGTATTGACAGATCGTCGCCATCGACAAACTCCATCGACAAAAAATGCCGCCCGTCGATCTCGCCGATGTCGAAAACGCGGCAGACGTTGACGTGTGAGACCTGCCGGGCATTACGGACCTCAGCGCGAAAACGCGTCAGCGCATCTTCGTCACCAACAACCGCATCGGGAAGGAACTTTAACGCCACGACCTGACTCAGTTGGAGGTCCTCGGCCTTATAAACCTCGCCCATCCCGCCTTTACCAACGAGGCCGATTATGCGGTATCGGCTAGCGAGAACTGTCCCGGCGACAAAATCACCCTTCAACGAACCGCCGGTCGTGTTGGCCTTGATCTCGGTCTTGTTCTCATCGCCTTTGCTCCGGCCGCTGTCTGAGCTGTCTAACTTTGTCGGGTCTTCCATAAGAAATATTCACCACATGTCCCAATGCCCTCGCATTCATTTTTTTGCCTTTTGCCTTTTTACTCTTGCCTCATATTTTCTCCGAGCCTTTATCGTGGATATTCTTTCAAACTCATTCTCCAAAGAAAGTCAATCTCCTAACAGCGACTTCCCGCCAAACATTTTCGCCCCGCCGACGGAGATGTAAGCGGCGTAAGTTGCGATCCCGATGAGGAGCGTTAGTTGCACGATGGCGTTTGGAAACAAGATGTTCGACGTATCGAACGTCATCGCGTGACCGCTGCCGATGTCGGGAAAGATAAGACAGGCGATCATTGCCAATAGGCCAAATCGAACCAACGATGCCATTTGGAGAATGTTCTTAAGCAAAACCAACACAAACAACAGCCCTAACTGATAAGGAAGATCATTTACGTTGAGCATCACCAGAAAAACCCATAACACCGCGATCGCCGCCTTTTTGTTGCGAAAGACAAAATAGAAAACGACCAAGAGCGTCAGTATAAGCAACGCATTGAGAGAAGCATAAACAAATGCAGCTCCGGGAAATCCGGCCAACGCGGTCAAGGCATTAGTAATTCCATGGTAACTCGGATCGACAACCTGAATGCCAAGCTGCCATTCAGGAACCCACAGCCCAAGCTTGTCATAAATTAAATTGGCAATGAGTCCCAATAATGCCCCGACCAGAATATCGCGCCCGACCATCGGGTCACGAAAATCTCCGGCGAGCAGACGGCTCCACGAAATGAATATCTCCGACCACCAACGCCGCACGAACGGTTCGACCGCACAATAGAAAGTGCCGCTGAGAATGCCGATAAACAGGCTCGCCTGAATCGCGTCGATCGCAACCCAAACTTCTGCGCCAACATCGGCAAAATGAAGCGATGGAGTAGTAAGCTGAAAGATCAAATTGAAGACGAAAAAGGCTAGTGCGATCTTGCCCGTTCCGCGAAGGTCCGCCCGGCCTGACCTTACATTTCTCCAAACCAGAAAAATGCTGGAAACAAAAGCCAATAGAATGACTATCAGGCCAATTATGTCTATCACGGTCCATGTCGGTGCGGGTTGCGCAGCTAAAGACTTTTGCCACGGCGGAACGATACGAAAATAAACCGGCTTGCCTTGAAAAGCGGCGGCTTCGATGCGGATCGGGATGTCCGTCCAATCGGCGAGCGTCCCTTTCCACGCCATTCGGTCGTCGGAAAAAACCGGCGGTGTCCATTCCGGCGCAACCGTTTCAAATTTGTTGATATCCAATCCCGCTTCGGTAAAGAGTTTCGTCCAATCGGCCTTGGGACTTTCGGCAAGATTTGCCGTATTTTCCGGGGGAATCGCTCTAAATTCGATCAAACGTCCTGTCGTGTCGAGCGAGACGTTGATCATTCCCGGTACATCGAAAGGCGGATTATTTTCAGCTATGCCCGGCTCGTTTCTAACATAATTCGTAAGAAGCCGTGGCGATTGGCGGTAGAGAAAATAGATCTCGTAAGGCTGCCCCGTCCGCAAACGGTCTGCCGTATCCGTCCACTTGTTCTCTTTAGCGTAATTCAGAAAATCCCATTTGCTTTGGTAATTGTGCCGCTTGTCTGCTGACTTGTCCGTGTACCCGAAATTCTTGATCATCGTTTCGGCACGGTCAGCTAAGGCGTCGGGCGATTTCTGGAGCGGAGTCAGATTAAAGGTCTTGTATCTGCCGTTGATAAACACCATCGAGATCAACGACGCGATCACGCCCAACAAACAAAGTAAAGCGACGACAGGTTTCAACGCCCCTTTCTTCGGCGAAGCGGCGATCATCTCAGGTGTCGGCGTCTGTCCGGCGTCGAGGGCGATCTGCATCGGGTTGCCGCCGGGCAGGGCCATTGCAACGTGAAGAGCGGATTGCGGTCGATTCTTCGGATCTTTTTCGAGGCATTGAGCGATGACGCTTTCGACGAGCGGGTCGATGCCCTTGACGATCTCGGACGCACTCGTCGGCGTTGCCGTCTGGTGCATCTTGATCAGTTCCATCACGTTGTCCGCGATGAACGCCTGCTTGCCCGTAAATATCTCGTAGATCACGAGGCCGAGTGCATAAATGTCGCTACGGGTCGAGACTTCTTTCCCGCTGATCTGTTCGGGTGCCATGTAGGCCGGCGTCCCGGCACGGATGCCGTCTTTGGCGATCTCACTCTCGATCCCGGCGATGCCAAAATCGGTGATGCGGGCGACGCCCTTTTTATCAATGATGATGTTTGCTGGTTTGAAGTCACGATGCAGTATCCCGGCCTTATGTATCGCCTCCATCCCGACGCAAAGCTGACGCGCTATTTCGACCGCCCTCTCGGATGTGAATCGTCCAACCCGTGTCAGCAGATCCGACAGATCGTCGCCATCGACAAACTCCATCGACAAAAAATGCCGCCCGTCGATCTCACCAATGTCGAAGACCCGGCAAACATTAACGTGCGAAACTTGACGGGCGTTGCGCACCTCGGCATGAAACCGATCGAGCATGTCGCTGTCGTTTTGGTAGCTGTCGGGCAGGAATTTCAGCGCGACCATCTGCGAGAGCTTGATGTCCTCAGCCTTATAGACCTCGCCCATCCCGCCTTTGCCGACAAGGCTGATGATGCGGTAACGGCTCGCGAGCACGGTCCCCGCGACAAAATCACCCTTCAACGAACCGCCGGTCGTGTTGCCTTTGATCTCGGTCTTGTTCTCGTTGCCGGAACTGTCGAGTTTTGTCGGATCTTCCATATTTAGGTTTCTGACATAGTAGACCTAAACGTGGATTTTTTACAGTCAAACGGGATGGATCTGCTGGAAATTAAAGCTAGTCGGGCCATTCGCCGCAGTAAGAGTGGTCGGCTCGTCCTGTGATCAGGATCTCGTCGTCGTCGCGCCAGAGGACGTCGGTTGTGCCGCCCTCGGAATGGACCATGACCTTGCGGCCGGTTTTGAGCATAAAGGCGCTAAGGACGGCCGCTCCGCTTGAGCATGTGCCCGAGGCCGATGTTTCTCCGGCTCCACGTTCCCAGATGCGTATCTCGATGTTTTCGGGATCGTCTATTTTGACGAAAACGACATTCACACGTTCCGGAAATTTCTCGTGTATCTCCATCACGCGGCCGACGGCTCGCCAGTCAAAATTAAAATTTTCGACAAAGATACACGCCACCGGGTTTCCGACATTGACCGCCGAGAAAACGTAATGCCGGCTATCGACGACTATCGGCTCGTTGACGATGTGGTCGCGGCGGGTCTCGACGAGGACGGGAACTTCTTCGCTCGCAAAATGCGGTTTGCCGATCTCGGCCTCAAAAACAAAGCCATTGCCGTTGCGGTCAATTAGCCGATAATTCTTAACCCCGCTGCGCGTCCGCAGACGAAGATCGGTTTCCGTCCAGATACCTTTGTAATGAAGATAAGCGACGGCGCAGCGTGTGCCGTTACCGGAAAATCCGGCGATGCTCCCGTCGGGATTGACGATCTCGCAGTGGTAATCTGCGTCAGTGCGGTCAAGCCTTTCCAGCACGGCGATGCCATCGGAACCGGCACCGGTGTTGCGTTGACAGATCGCCTTTGCCAGATGACCAAGATCGACGGACGAGTCGATATCGGGGCGTTCGATCACAATATAATCGTTGCCAAAGCCGTGAAATTTGCTGAACGGTATCGACATTATTTGATCTTTTTGATGCTGGTTATCTTCTCGCCCGGGTGCTTGTATTCGATAACAAAATCAACTGAGTCGCCTACCGCGAGGCCATTGAGCATAGCCTTATCCTTGACGTAAAACTCCATTATCATCCGGGGCATCAGTCCGGCGATCTCTTCGTGGTCGAGCTCGACCGAGCCGAGCTGTGTGTTTATCTTAGTCACCTTACCCTTTCCGTTATAGTTTCCGTCCTTTGGCGTCGAACTAGTCGGTACTGGGGTCGCGGAAACCCTAGTCGCCGGTGTCGGCAAAACACTCGGGGGCGGAACGGCATTGACAGGAACGCTGCTACCACCGCAACCGAAGCTACACGTTAGAACAACCGTGATCAGTGAAAAGCATATTTTCTTCATTTCGCAGGTCAATTGAGTTTGAGAGTTTTCAAAAATATCTCTTTGAGCCTACCGCTTTCGCCCGTGATCTCTTTGACCGTCACGGCGTCTTTGGTGCTTAGC
>JBEBGA010000451.1:0-2128 GCA_040081695.1 Pyrinomonadaceae bacterium | reverse complement strand
GAGAGGATGATCGATTCTTCCCAAACGTGCCCGCGTTCCTCGTCGGCAAGATAATGCGCCTCGTCAAATATCACAAAATCCGTCTCTACCTGATCGCCTTCGCGTAAGGCGTCAAACAGTTGATTTCGGTAAATTTCCGTCGTTCCGACGATCAACGGAGCTCCTGAGTTTTCCTTGCGGTCGCCGGTCAGAATGCCGACATTTTCGGCCCCAAATTCGAGCGAAAACTCAGTGTATTTTGAGTTTGTCAGGGCTTTTAGCGGCGTTGTGTACCAGATGCGTTTGCCGACGGCGAGCAGACGGCGGATCTCTTCGCGGGCGATCCGTGTTTTGCCGCTGCCGGTCGGTGCGGTCACAAGTACATCCTCGGTCTCGATCGCAGCGAGGGCCTCGAGCTGAAAAACATCCGGTTTGAAAGGCTTTTGTTCGGGCACGCCGATGCCCGAGAGCAGGCGTTCGATGGCCTTTAGCTGCCGCGGGGTTTGCTGCACCACGACGCGCGGAGCGGAACTTTCGCGTGCAACAAAGCGTTTATCTTTTCGTTCACCGGAGTGCCGCTTGCGTTTATTTGCAGAGCGGTTTCGGTCACCTGAGCGGGCCATGTGCCCAATCTTAGAGGTTTGGGGGGGATAAGTCTAATCCTTCCAATCGACGGTTGAAAATGGTAATATACTCAATTGCCTTGCAACATTTTGCAGGGGGCGGGCGTCTAAATTTGCAGCTAGCTTTTTGAGACCAACGCGATATTTATACTTAAGCCTTATGTTCGAGCAGTCATTATACGATACAGAACCGGTTGCCGCCCCGACGAGCGAGGGCGACCTGTTTCATACGTACGAGATCAAAAACTGGGAGTTTGGCCCGCGCATCTATAAGATCCTCGCGATCGCGGCCGTCGGCAATCTATTCGCTCTGCTCGTATTTGGACAGACTTCGTTGCTCACGATGAAAGGCTGCGACAGTCCGCTGGTCGGACGTGTTTGCGAGGCTCTCGATGTCGTGTATGTCGGTGCAATGGTGTTTGGCACTGACCGCGATTATATTGACGCTGCGTACGAAAGGACCGAGCTTGGCGACGCCGATATCACGTTTGTCGATGTCAGCGGCACCGCACCGCCGCTCTCGTACCCCGAGGGCTATTTTCAGATCGCAAACCCCGAAGAATTTGCCATGCTCCAGCAACAGGCAAATGACCCGATGTATAACAACAGCGGCTTCCCTCCGGGCATCCCTTTCACGCCGCCAACGACAAGCGGTAACAGCCTGCTTGATACGACGCCAAATCTGCCTAAAGCAAATATTGACGTAATAGACGGCCCTCTGCCGACGCTTGGCGGAGGCGGAACGACCGGCTCGACTACCAAGCCGCGAACTCCGCGTCAGCCCAAAGCAACGCCTACGCCAAAAACGGATGACACTACAACAGCGGGAAATGATCCAAAAGTTGAACTTATGGATCCGGCAAAACTTGACATCAACAAGCGTCCGTTTGTTGACCTAGCGAATAACGTCAATGATCTGCTCGACAAAAAGCAGGTCCGGCTCGATTCGGCGTTCCTTGTCAACGCCTCGGGCAAGCTGACAAAAGAGGGCAAGCTCGACCAGAAATCTTTTAAGTGGGGACAGATAGCCAGCGAAGACCAAAATATCATTGAGATCATTAAAAGCGGCGTTGCCGCTATCAACGACAGTGGATATTTGCAATATCTGAAAGATCTCAGCGGCAAAGATTTCACTATGACGCTGCAACAGGATAATGCGAGTATTTCAGCTCTGATCCAATCAGAGATGGAAAGCGAGACGCGTGCACGTTCGATCAGTAGTGCCCTGAGTCTGGCGATGTCGATCGCCAAAAAGGCAAAGGGCGGCGAGGGAGCAGATCAAAATGACAAGGATGACCTGTTACTGCTCGAAAGTGCTAAGGTCGAGGCTGTCGGGAAAAAGATCGTTTTGAGGTTTGCCGTACCAAAAGAGGTAGCGCTCAAGATGATCGAAAGAAAGCTCGCCGAGCAAAAAGCAGCCCCAAAACAGCCAAACGGCAATGCCGTCGGTGGACTGTCGAGCAACACTGCCGCATTAAAATAAGATTTGACAACACGTAAAAGCCAAAATTCTATCCTGCTTTTAG
>JBEBGA010000007.1:0-29432 GCA_040081695.1 Pyrinomonadaceae bacterium | reverse complement strand
ATGTTGCGTTCGGGGTCGGAGAAAAATTCGTTAACGTTTTCGGCGGCCTGTATTTCGTATTCTTTTAGGCCCGTCTCCTTTGCCCATTCGCGCGCGACGACCGGCGTCACCTGCATCAAACCGACCTCGGCATCCGCACCGATCTTCCAACCGCGAAACCACGTCTCTTCGTAGATCAGGCTCCAGACGAGCTTTTCGTCGAGGCGATAGACACGCGATTGACGAGCGATCAACTCGTCGTAGCGGTGTACCCAATAATCAGGAAAAAAGATACCCGCCGACGCGGTGATGGCGGTCAGGACTATTAGGATTGAGACCAAATATCTAAACATAGCTACAGTAGGCAGCAGCACAAAGCAGTAGGCACGAAGACGCGGCTAGCTTTTTGCCAATTTAGCTTCGGACTTTTGACGTTCGACCGGAGCTTTTGTTTTCGCGGGCTGCAAGTCACCGTTTGCTGATGGTTTATCGACAACATCTGCAGCGGACACATTTCCCACACGGACGCGTTCGGCGAACAGGTCGACGTCATAATCGGCTTCGAGAGCCATCTCTTGGCGGATCTCGAGCAGTATTTCTAAAAACTTTGGCCTACGATACATAACACGTCACTAAGACAATTGTTGATCTTAGCCGGTGTTTCGTCAAACCTGAGTTTTTTTGGTTATTGGATGAGCGATGCTTCGGGCACGTTTTCGAACGCCGAAGGGGAAGCAAATGCGGGTTCGTTTTCGGCCATAAATTCAACGAGCTTATTGATACTCATTGGTGCGGCGAATAGATAGCCTTGCCCGCCTTCGCATTCGAGACTGCGAAGCACATTGAGCTGAGAATCCGTTTCGATGCCCTCGGCGATGACCTTGAGCCCGAGGTTACGGGCGAGGGTGACGATCGCACGGACGATCTCGTCGTTGTTGCCGTCGTCGTCGATCATCGAGACAAATGTGCGGTCGATCTTTAATGCCGAAACAGGCAATTTTTGCAGATAACCGAGGTTAGAATATCCGGTGCCAAAATCGTCGATGTCGATCTCGATGCCGCTGTCGCGTAGGTCATTGAGCGTCTCGACGGCGCGTTCTTGGTGCTCAAAAAATACAGATTCTGTTATCTCCAGCCTGAGGTCTTTTGGCGAAAACTCGGTTTCGTCCAGAATGTCGTGGATACTCTGAACCAGCTTGGTCTGGCTAAACTGACGGCACGACAGATTGACGCTGACCTTCAGTTTTTCGCCGCCGTCGACATAAAGGGGCCCGATGTCGCTACAAGCACGTCTTAGCACCTGAGCGCAGAGCCTGTCGATCAGCCCGATCTCTTCGGCGAGCGGGATAAACTTGCTCGGGCTTACCGGCCCAAATTCGGGATGAAACCAACGCGCGAGCGACTCGACGCTCCCGATCCGCCCCGATGCGAGGTCATAGATCGGCTGATAGTAAACCTGTATCTCGTCGCGTTCGACGGCACGGCGGAGGTCGGTCTCGAGCCGCAACGTCTCTTTGACAATACTATGCATCTCTTCGTCAAAGACCTCGTGCCGCGCCTTACCGGCACGCTTTGCCTGATACATCGCGATGTCGGCGTCGCGCATCATGTCTTCGGATGACTGGTGATTTTTTGATGCGTGCAGGATGCCGATACTTGCCGAGCTGTAAACCTCGTGGCCGCTCAGATCAAACGGAACGCTAAATTTTTCCTGTATGCGGTCTGCGATATGCAGCACTTCGCTAATGTCGTATTTTCCCTCAACGAGGATGGTAAATTCGTCGCCGCCAAGCCGTGCAACCGTGTCCGCGGGCCGCATACATTCGCCAAGACGCTCGGCAATACACCTCAGCAGTTGATCGCCGATCACATGGCCAAGACTGTCGTTGACGTACTTGAAGCGGTCGAGATCGATGAACAAAACGCTGGCTTTGTAGCCCTCAACCGTGCGCGTGCGATCGAGAGCCTCGGTCAGTTTGTTCATGAAATACAATCGGTTTGGCAGCCCCGTCAGCACATCATGCGTCGCTTCGTGCTGGAGTTTTTGTTCGGCGGATTTGCGGTCAGTTATGTCCTGTAGCTGAAAGATCAGATTTGGCTGTTTCGAACTCGAATCATGTGCCGCCGAAACGCTCCAAGACGTCCAGACAATGCGCCCGGTTTTGTGGATATACCGCTGCTCCATCTGGCAGCTGGCGATCTTGCCGGAGAGCAATTCATGAACCTTTACCAATGTTTTGCCCAGATCGTCAGGCATTGTTATCGCCTGAAAATCCATATCGAGCAGATCTTTTTCAGAATACCCGAGTATGTCAACTAGGGCCTGATTGACCTTTAGCCACGAACCCGTCGGCGACAACAACCCTATGCCGATCGGTGCATGATCAAATGCACTTCGAAAACGCTCTTCGGATTCACGAAGAGCTTCAGACTGAGATTCGAGGATATTCGCGTACTGCTCCGCCTGCTCTGCTTGCTGTATCGATATCTCGATGTTTTTCATGTACATCCGATAGCTCAGAAATACAAAAAATATCACCGGAAATGTCGCAAAAATAACGCCGATGCCCGCCGAATCAGAAAGCTGGATCAAGACCCCGGCTCCGATCGCTCCGACAAAATACGAGAAAAACGTCCAGATATACTTGGATTTCCAAGTTTCCCACAGAGGCAGAGCGCTTTTTAGAGCGTCGTACATCGCAGCGAGCGATGTGTTAACGGCAAATTGGCCCATCGCCATCACTGACAATGCGACCACAAAATTGGTAAAGCTGCCGGTATGGCCGTGGAGTTGTTCTTGCGTATAGAGCCCGGCGCCTTTCAGGAAACTAAATACTAGCGTCGTCGAAATGGCGACCGCCATCGCGTTGAAAAAAACTGTGATCTTGCGGTTACAAAATCTCCAAGACGAAACAAAGGCCTCGACCGCGGACAGGATGATCGCAAATTCTCCGCCGTACAATAGCAGTGTCAGAAAGATGAACGTGTCCGACACTGCAACGTGAGATTTGAATCTCGGTATTTGGATCGTAACGCGAGACCCAACGATCACGGTCAATGCCGCCAGCACCGGCAGGTAAGCATCCGCCCGTTCGACCGGCAAACGGAAAACGGCCGCGATCAGGCACAGTGCGCCTAATACGATCACGGTCATCATGTACCGATTTGCGGATCTCAGTTCGCTCATATCTTACGATCGGAGGAGACAGAGCCTGTCTTCGTTTGGAGGAGGTGGTTGAAACGAGAGGTCGGACTCGAATGGAAAGGGGCGTTGTTGCTTTGCAAAAATGGACAAAGCCGGGCTTGCGTATACAAACCCAGCTCTATTATGCCCACGTTTAACATTTTTGTCCAGAATTAAATCATTCTAAACAAATAGCGTTACACACTGATCCGAACGGCGATAGCCCGCCTTTTCGAAACTGCTATGTGCACCCGTGAAGTCGACATTGCTGAGCATGCAGATATTCTCGACGCGGCCAAGCAGCTGCTGCGTTAAAGCAGCTAAGCAGCGTGACCCCAAACCAGCTCCGCGATGATCGGGATGGACGTAGATGCCCTCCAGATATATCGTTTCAGTGGTTTCGGCGATGATATCGGCCTTAAAGATCAGCTTGCCTTCGCTATAGACCGTAAAGACGCGGCCCTGCTCGATACGTCGTGCGACCCGTTTGAGAAATCCCTCGCGGTCTTTCAGCATCGGGTCGACACCACATTCGATAAAGGCTATCTCGGCCTGAGCTGCGGCAACCTGTTCGAGCTGGCTCATGTCGGCATTCTCGATGTTCCACTCGCATTTTTGGACTGCGAAAGGAAATGAGACCTCGAAAAGTGCCTCAGTACATTTCAATCTCGGCTCGGCCATTCCACCGGTCATCTGCAGATGAAACCTCTCGGCGTCATTTCCGCTAGACATTATCAGGTGGACGGGCGTTTCGGCCCAGCGTGCACAGAATGCGAGTGCGTTAAGAGCATCAGTGGTTCTGGCTTCGACAAGTGTCGAATGACCGATCAGAGCAACGCCTTCGAGCGATCCCGACGCGTTGCGGTATCCGTAGAATTTCCCTCTGTTGAGGTCGCTCTCGATGCCGTTGTCGACTATGAAACTCGACATAACGACAGTGTGGACCGGTCTGACAGATAAGAAAGCCTGAACTTCTGCGGTGTCCTCAGCCCTTAACACGCTGACTTTTGACATGTCAGGCGTAAGCGTCAAGACAGGTGCGAACTGATCGCGTGTAATTTCGTTTGTTTTTGCAGTATTAGGATGTAGCATTGTTTTATCCTCCTTATTACTTTTATTTGCTACGTTACTGCATTGCGGGGGTGTCGTCTCCGAGTAGGACGCTGTCGCCGACAAGAACTCCGTCGCCAACAAGCACACCGTCACCTACCAGAACTCCGTCACCGACTAGAACTCCGTCGCCGACTAGAACTCCGTCACCGACTAAAACTCCGTCGCCTACCAGAACTCCGTCACCTACGAGCACTCCGTCGCCAACGAGCACACCGTACGAAAGATACAGCGTTCCGGCCCCGAGGGCGGTACCGTTACTCTTATTTACGTGGCGGTTGATCGTCAAACCGGATGTGAAGTATGTCGATGTATTTAGCGAGAAGTTACCGTTGGCAAAATTAACACCCATGCCGACCAGGTTTTCGCGTTTGTACACTGTCTGAAACTGCGACACAAGGTTTGCACCTGTGATCGAAGTAAATTTACCCGTCACAAGCTGTGCCCACGGGAAAGTCGTTCCACCGATGGTGCTCGACGTAGTAGGCATCGCCCAACCAGTCCTAACCGTAGTGGCACCTTTGGTCAGTGTCTGGAAATCGACATCCGTGCGGAGCGAGCGTGCCAGGCGGACCGCACCTTCGAGATTGAGCTGTCCTGCTCCCTGTTCGAATGTATTTGCGTTAGCGACCGGCTGTGCCGAATATTGCATGATCATTCGGACCATGTTTGGCGTAAGGTTTGGATTGACCTGGAGCAATAGTGCCGCTGCACCCGCGACCAGTGGAGCCGACATCGACGTGCCGCTCATATACATCATCGAATCAGTACCGTTGGTCGTGTCGAGATTGAGCAGAGGGTTCGAGATCGACATCTTGTTGTTAGCCGCCTTATACGAGACCAGACGGTTGCCGGGAGCGACGATATCAGGTTTGATCAGGTTGTCATAGACAGCCGTGCCGTTCGACGTGCGGTAGTAACTGCGTGTCGGCCCGCGTGAGCTAAAGCTCGCCATTGTATCGTCGCTACGGCCGGACGTGCCTAATGAATTGGAAGCTCCGACGGTGATCGCATATGGGCTGTTGCCCGGGCTGTGGATCTGGCCATACATTTTCTGGCCGAGGCTATTTTTGCCAAGGTTACCGGCAGCGGCGATCACGACGATCCCGGCTTCGGCAAGCTGTTTTACCTTGAGGCAGATCGGGTCATTCGTGTAGGTATCGACCGCTGTCGTTCCCAGGCTGAGATTGACGACCCTGATGTTATGGGCCGTTCGGTTCGCAAGGATCCAGTTGAGGCCGTTTAGCAGCCAAGATGAGTTTCCAACGCCTTGATTGTTAAGAACCTTGACACTGATAATGTTGGATTTGATCGCGACACCCTTATAGGCACCTCCACTCACTCCCGAATTACCTGCCGCCAGACCGGTAACGTGTGTTCCGTGGCCATAACCATCAACCGTATCTGTCAAAGTCGAATTCGTAAAATTAACGTTGGCGACAATACGGTCTTTGAACCCCTTGTGCGTTTCCATGATCCCTGAATCTACGATCGCAACGCCGATTCCTTCGCCTTCCAATTTATACGACGGACGGCCATTGAGTGCCGGCTGATCACGCATATTTTCAATTCCCGTTGTTGCTTCGATGTGGCCGGCTGCCGTAATGGTCGTCGGACGGTCAGGCGAAACATAGTTCATCAGGCCGCTCGTTGAAAGTGTGCTAAGGGTTGATAACGGCAGATTAACGATCAACGTTTCGTCGTTGCCGATGCGATCTGAAACGCGTGCTTGTCCGCTGGCGAGCAGCGAGCGAAGTGCCGCATTGTCAGCGTCCTTGGCCTGCAAGATAACGTCAACACGAGTGTTGCCGCTTGGATCCTGTGCCATCATTTCGCGAAGGTCGGGCGAGACATTGTCGCCGCGATAACCGCCATCTCTGTCATTCTTATTCGCAACTGCCGAGTCAGAATTTTGTGACTTACCCGAAACGAGTATGCCGGCAAAATGCTCGGCTATGTCAGGCTGCGAACCGATATTCTCGTCGTAAGCGGTAACCGAACTGCCGCCGATCATGACGATCTTGCCGTCAGCGATCAGGTTAAATAGATTTGTTTCCGCCGAATTTTTTCCGACATAGCTCGTGAGTTCGTCAACGAACAGGATGATCTGTCCGTTCGAATTCGCTGCGTCATTAGCTATCGTGTTGACGATCGCGGCGACCTGAGCCGGAGTCTTAGCGTTTGAAAAGAGCGTAGCCGTTTCGACCCTGAGGATCGTGCGGTTGGCCATCTTTTCAGCGACAGCTCCTTTAGCTATACGCAGTGCAACCTGTTCGACGATCGTGGCCTGAACCGCCGCATCCTCATCAACAATAACGGGCTGGCGACTGCCACCTTCGGCTAACACTTTGATAAGGCGTGTGGTCTCCTTTTCATAGCTTAGATCCTCACGTAGGCGTCCTTCACGGCCAAGCTGCGTCAGGTCAGTGGTATATTTCGCCGTTGCTGCTGAAACACTAACGGGGCTTGTACGTTCGCCGCGAAGGGCTCCGACCGCAAAGGCGTTCGTGAAAATAAACGACGCAAGGATCGCTATCGCAACGAACTTTCGTGTCGTTTCAAAACCAAATATTGAGATCTTCATAACTAATGGCTCCTATTCCGGGGCTGAGAATTTGCGGACGTATCCGCTCTCGATCTTTAATACAAGACCTGTGCCAAAGCGTTATATGTTGTAATACTTAGGGTTAGTGGATTTCGGAGGGTTTGGCGATGAATGAAAATCGGTCAGGCTGACTGACAGAATCGGTCAGGTTGAATGAAAATTGAACAAAAAAGGGAAGGCTGACCGCCTTCCCAATTTCAGATCTGAAATTTGTTAGATCAAACGTTTAGGATATCGACCAATTCCTGAACGGCCGCGGCACTCTTGTGTAGAGCCGTGCGTTCGTCGTTGGTGAGGCTGATCTCGATGATCTGTTCGATGCCGTTTTTGCCGAGCTTGACGGGGACACCGACAAAGAGATTCGACACGCCGTATTCGCCTTCGAGAAAGACCGCGCAGGGCAGGATCTTTTTCTTGTCCTTAAGGATCGATTCGGTCATCTCGACCGCTCCGAGCGAAGGTGCGTAGTATGCCGAACCCGTTTTGAGCAGCCCGACGATTTCGGCTCCGCCGTTGGCGGTGCGTGTGATGATCGCATCGAGTTTATCTTTTGCGATAAGCTCGGTGATCGGGATACCGGCAACCGTCGAATAGCGTGGCAGCGGCACCATCGTGTCGCCGTGTCCGCCGAGTACGAAACATGTGACATTCTCGACCGAGACATCCAGTTCCTCAGCAACGAAGCAACGCATACGAGCCGAATCAAGCACACCGGCCATTCCCATGACGCGGTTTTTCGGGAAACCCGACCGACGAAACGCGACCTGCGCCATTGCGTCGAGCGGATTTGAAACGACGATGATGATCGAATTGGGCGAGTATTTGGCGACCTGTTCGGTGACCTGTCCGACGATGTCGGAGTTAGTTTTGAGCAGATCGTCGCGGCTCATCCCCGGTTTACGCGGCAAACCGGCGGTGATGATGACCACGTCGGAGTTTGCCGTTTCTTCGTAACCGTTGGTGCCGACGAGCTTGACGTCAAAACCGTCGATCGGTGCAGCTTGTGCGAGATCGAGACATTTGCCCTGCGGCGTTCCCTCGACGATATCCACAAGGACGACATCCGCAAGCTCTTTAGCAGCGATCCAATGAGCGGCAGTCGCGCCTACATTACCCGCGCCGACGACCGTAACTTTATTTCTTCCAGCCATTATTAAACCTTCCTGTTGAAAATATTGAGCGTTATTAAAAAGATATTTTGTCACAGACGCCGCAAAACGGCAAAAGATACGTTTGCCTCACGCGCCGTTTCAATGCTAAGTTGCAGTAAAACCTATGAATATCAAGTCAATGCGCATCATCGTCGCGGTAACTTTACTCCTTTCGCTTGGCACTCAATTGTTTGGGCAAGGCAATCCTGCATCTCTTTCCGGAAAACGGCAAAAGCGGATCGTCGTTCGCAACGCGATGGTCGTTGACGGCAGCGGCAAACCCGCGGCGGGGCCGATGGATATTACGATCGAAAATGACGTTATCACGCGGATCGCGGGCTCGCCGGCCGTTCGGCCGACTGCGGCGGCTTCGGTACCTGACGAACTTGTCATCGATGCGGCGGGAAAGTACGTGTTGCCCGGGCTGATCAATCTGCACGGACATACGCAGGACGAACGTGCGGGCAAGCCGATGCCGGTCGAGTACGTGACCAAGTTGTGGCTGGCATGCGGCATCACGACCGTGCGTGACGCATGGGCAGGTCCGAAAGAGCTCGAATATAGCAAACGCATAAATGCGGGTACGCTTGTCGGACCCCGGATATTCCTATACGGCGGATTTCCGGCGGCGAATTTGAATACCTCGGAACAGGTACGCGCGCGAGTTCGCGAACTCAAGGCCGCCGGTTATGACGGCATAAAGCTTTACACAATGGATCGCGACCTGATGGCCGCGATGATGGACGAGGCAAAAAAGCAAGGAATGCGTGTCATGCACCATGTCGGCGTCGAAGAGACAAACGCGTGGGACGATATCAAAGGCGGCACTACGTCGATCGAGCACTGGTACGGAATTCCCGACGCCGCGATCGAGAGCGGCAGGCAAAATTTCCCGTCCACATATAATTACAACAACGAGGTCGATAGATTCCGCTACGCCGGACGTTTGTGGCGCGAGGCAGATCCGGCAAAGCTTGATAAAGTGCTCGACGCGATGGTCGCGGCAAATGTCGCATGGGATCCGACGCTCGTGATCTACGAGGCGTCGCGTGACCTGCAGCGGGCACAGACAAATCCGGCATTTGCCGAGTATTTGCATCCGGTACTCGAGGAGTATTTCAAACCAAATCCGGACAATCACGGTTCGTACTTTATCGGCTGGTCATCGACCGACGAGACTTTTTGGAAGGAAAATTACCGCATCTGGATGAAGGCCGTCTATGATTTCGAAATGAAAGGCGGCGTGATCGGTACGGGCGAAGATGCAGGATTTATCTATCAGATGTACGGATTTGGGCTCATACGCGAACTTGAGCTGCATCAAGAGGCAGGCTTTCATCCGCTGAAAGTGATCCAGCATGCGACCAGCAACGGAGCAAAAATACTTGGCAAAGAAGACACGCTCGGCCGCATCCGAGTCGGTTACAAGGCGGATCTGATCGTCGTAAACGGCAATCCGCTCGAAAATTTTAAGGTGCTGTATCCAACGGGCACAGATACCGTCCGCGACGGCAAAGTCGTTCGCGGCGGCGGCATCGAATGGACCATCGCAAATGGAGTTCCCTATCACGTACCGACTTTATCGGCAGAGTTGCGGAAATTGGTCGCCGACGCGCGAAAAGGTCAGAACCGGGAGCGATAGCGACTGGGTTCATTAAGGCAAAATTAACTCGGCGACAAGGTAGTTTTGTTAAAGTTGACTTGTAATAAGTAATGGATATTACATTTGATCAAATTCGAGAGCTGATTGGGCAGGGTTCAGTCCGTATTTCCGAACACGGTTATGACGAACTAGCTGCCGACGGAATCCTCGCCCGCGAAGCAATTGAGGGATTCCAGAGTTCGATTCTCGTCGAAGATTATCCAAATTATCCAAGAGGTGCGTGCATACTGGTACGAGAAACACTCGACGACGGACGCTACATACATGTCGTTTGGGGCATTCCAAAGGGTAGAACTGAACCAGCTGTGCTAATAACAGCCTATCGCCCCGACCCTGATTTGTGGCAAAATGATTTTCTAAAGAGGAAGTAATGAAAAAAGTGATCCGAACTAAATTTATCCACGAGGGTGAGTATGCCGCTGAGGTACAGGTAGAGCTTACCGAGACCGATGACGAATGGTCGCCGTATCTGAGCGTCGAAGAAGCCTATAAGCTGGACGATATCAGAGAGGCTCTTCGTCGGGGTGACGTGCGCGTTGCGGCCCGCCATGCCCGCATCTTCACGCTAACGCCCGTCGCGGCATAATAGTTAAGAATAGAAAAAGCCCGACGCGCTCTCCCCTTCACGTCGGGCTTTCTCTTAAATGGCCGATCGGTTCTCGCCAACGGCCAAACTTATAATTTTCAATAATCCAATACGGGCAGCACCACGTCTTTTTTCAGGACGATCTCAAATTCTTCGTCCCTTTGGATCCGCACGTCTTTGCCTTTGCGTACCAGTGCGACTCCGGTTCCCGCCCCGGCTCCAATTCCTGCCCCAAGCAAAGCACGGCTGCCGGATTTGGTAAATGATCCGAGCACAGCACCCGCGACCGTTCCGCCGACAATGGTGAGTACGTTGGTCAGCGATGATGATCGCTGCTCTAGCTTTTTGACCAGCTCGCCCTCGATCTTTCGCGGAGTAGTCTTAAAAAGCCTGAGCGATTCGAATACAACATCGAGCCGTCCGTTTGCTCCACCAGTTGACGCTGCGGAAACGCCTGTGACACGTCCCTCTAAAACAGTTCCTGCGGGCAATACAACCGTATCGCGTAACATTACGGGTTTTGCGATCGCCGTTGTAAATGTGTCGCCAACGCTCGCTACCTTTGAGCTAAGCTCGACATCCATCCTGAGCATTATCCGCGTACCCGCCGGGATCTGGTAGATCGAATCAGTCTGTGCCGCAACCAGTATTGAATTTGCAAATAACAAGAACGAAACCGCCAACAC
Source organism: Pyrinomonadaceae bacterium (assembly GCA_040081695.1). Taxonomy (GTDB): domain Bacteria; phylum Acidobacteriota; class Blastocatellia; order Pyrinomonadales; family Pyrinomonadaceae; genus OLB17. The sequence continues at coordinate 18,468 of JBEBGA010000007.1, read as the reverse complement.
TCTAACCGCTGCCGTTTTGAAGTCCATCAACACCCTCCGGCTCGCGTGGGGCTTTTTCCGTCCACCCACGGAGCAATAAAGCAATGCTTGTGCCACTACAAAAAAAAACGCTACAAAAAAAGAAATGCCTTTATATGAAGGCATTTCTTAAGTAAAAGTTGTATCAGCAGAACGATTTTTATGACGGTATGGTTAGTTGTTGCACGATATCCGTCAGCGCTTGGAGTACCTGCTTTAGCAGGCGAGCCGACTAAAGTCGGTACTCCAAGAAAGTTCCTACTGCAAAATCGGGTGTCCGCCGCCTTTGCTGTGGTCAGCCGTATCTAAATAACGCTGGCGGTCGTTGTGATAAAGCACGAGATGCTCGCCCTCGTAACGGACGACATCGGATACGCGGTTTAGTTCCTTAGTGTGTTCGGCAATGACGAACGCACATGGCGTGTAGGCGATGACCATCCCGGCGGCGTAGATAAAGCCGCCTTGATCATAAATGGAACCGGCATACTGATCCGCACCGACAGCAATATCGGGCGAATAATTGCCCTGACTGTCTTTTGTCCGGTCGGCTCGGGCTATGAAAATCGAGTAATCGCCGTAATTTAATCGGCTGCGGTAATTGTTCTTACGGGCTATGGCAAAAAGATCCGTTAGCCCTTTATCGATAGCCTTAAGCATCGCCGCAGACGGTTTTGAGACCGCGTAGATATTTGCTCCCTTTGGCGTTTTAACCGAAATGGCAAAAGCGTCACCCGTGACGTTCTGGGCACGGTTTAGCAAAGCACGGCTTTGGGAAGACACGGTCACAGCCAAAAGCAAGGCGGTTAGTATTGCAATAAATATTAGTTTGAGTTTCATGAGCATAGCCTCCGCCAATGTAATGGCAATTGGCGTGCCTAACTGCCGGGTTTGTATGTCCGCTCAGTGTGACCCTTTAGCTGTGACGGATAAAAATGTACGTCGCGGAGGCTGCCGGTTGAGTATCGCTGAGCCTGATCATTAAAGTGTTTTGACCTGACATCGCCCGATTCGCCGCCTGCCGTAACGGCTTTTGCACGAACCGTTTTGCCAAACTCGACAACCGCGACAAAACTGTTGCCGCTGGTGCCATACCATTTTTTCGAGCCTTTGTACGGACGCGCCCCAAACGAAGCGAGCGAACCGAGATTGCCTGACGTAAAACCTACTGGGATGCTCGGTGCCGCATCATCAAACGGATGCGCGATATCGGCGGAAATGCGCTGAAAACGATTGATCTCGCCCCAAGACGTCTGCCATTTGCCAAAATCGGTAGTGAGTTTGTTAGACGCGGCGGCGAGGGCTTGCAGCAATTGGTCGGGCGTGGCCTTTGTCGCAATATATTCCTCAAACGACATTCCAGATCGCATCGCCGACGCTCCGATCTTTCTAATAATTTCATCGGCCCAAAAATTTCCAAGCGATGTCGGTACCGACTCGACAGACCAACGCATGTCCCATTTTCTCAATTCCGAGATCTCTCCGGCCAGAGAGGTTTTCATTGGATCAGATGTAGGCAGTGCGTCCCAAGCCTTAACGAGAGCCGGTATCGTCGTCTCGAACCAAGGCAGATAGCTGTCATAAGCTGCATCTCTAAGCGTATCGATGGTGAAATCTTTTTTATCTTTCAAGACTCTGATCGCGTGCAAACCACGGGCAGACTCGACTCCGTTATCAACATATTTTGGGAAATCAGACTTCTTCAGGCTGCTCGGCCCAGCCGCAGACCACGGGTGATTGTTGCTGTTATAAACCCAGCCGCTCGCCGGATTTTTTAGGTTTGGCAGCTCATCAAACGAAAGCAGGCCTTTCCAATCCGACGCGGGATCGCTGCCGTCAACCGGCTTTGTCCAGTCAAATTTCGGATCGCGACGGGGTACAAAATTTGGGTGAAAATATGCCGTATTGCCGTTAGCATCAGCGTAAAGCGTCGCGTTCGACGAATTTGCCTGTAGCTCCATCACTTTTTTGAACTCATTGTAGTTCTTTGCTTTTGTACGGCCGTACGATTGCATTAAGGCTTTGACCGGCTCGTTCATTAAGCCAACGGATATCCATTTGTCGCCTTCGGCCCTTACGACCGGGCCGTGATGAGTGCGATATGTCGGAAAATTGCGTTCCGTCGTACCGGTGGTGGTTTTGACCTTGATCGATATTTCTTTAATGGTGATCGGACGTTCCGCTGTGCCGTGTTTGTAATAGGCTATTCCATCCCTTTTCACCAACGTCTCGACCCACTCATCTATCCTGTCCGCCGCGCTCGTTGTATGCATCCAGCCACAGTGTTCGTTAAAGCCTTGGTAGATAAAAAATTGTCCCCAAGTCGAAGCACCATAAGCATTGAGCCCCTCTCCGCTTGTCATTTGTAATTCCGAGCGAAAAAAGAATGAGGTGTGCGGATTTATCAACAACAAAGCTTTTTTGTTTTTGGTGTTTGATGGTGAAATTGCAAAGCCGTTCGATCCTGTCGGTTCTTTTGTAAAATCGATCGGTTCGCTCTTTGCGACAAACCCTTTGTCGTAAAATGCCCGCAACCTGCCCAGATCGACCGATTCAATATCGCCGCCGATACTGCCTTCGCTAAATGTTAGCGGCATCCATGGTTCGAACTTTGTGATAACTCGTGGTCTTACGTTTGGATGTGTCGCTAAGTAGTAATTCAGCCCGTCGGCCCATGCGTTCATCAGCTTTCGCAGCCACGCCGGGCTTTCGAGGTATTGGCGTTTGATCTCTTGGTCGTCGATGAAAAGCTTCTGTCGCAGATCGCTCCAGATCGCCCTTTCGCCCTCGGCCTCGGCAAGGCGGCCCATGGAGTTGAGGTAGTTTGTCTCGATGCGGTTAAAATCGTCCTCTGCCTGAGCATAGATCGCACCAAATACCGCATCCGCGTCAGTCTTGCCAACGACATGAGCTATGCCCCAATCGTCACGCGTGATCGTCACATTGAGTGCCTGCTGTTGCCAGCGGCTGAGTTCATCGGGATTGTTGCTGGCAAAAGTATGCGTTGCACAGACCAGTGCAACGGAGATCAGGCAGATCGAGCGAAGAAAATATTTCAGCATCGTTAACCTCAAAGCTCGTATTTTGAATTGAAAAAATGGTGGTACTGGGGACGGGAATCGAACCCGTACGTCCCTAAGGACACAGGATTTTAAGTCCTGGGCGTCTACCAATTCCGCCACCCCAGCACGATTATTGAGATTAGCACGGGATGCGGGCAGTTGTCAGTTGTCGGCGGCTCGTTGTTGGCGAATCAGGTTTTTCCTTTTTACTTTTGCCTTTTAACTTCAAGTTTCGTGTATATTGAAACTGAGCTTTTTCAATGCTTGTCTTATGGAACAAATTACTTGGATATTGTGGCTTGTTTTAGCGGTTGGGCTGATCGTCGCTGAGATATTTACGCTTGGGTTTGTACTGCTGTGGTTTGGGATCGGGGCTCTCGCAGCAGCACTTGTCGGTTTTCTGGGACTTGGGCTCGGGTGGCAATTTTTGACGTTTTCGGTCGTCTCGATAGTTTTAACTGTTATGTCACGGACCATCCTTGCGAAATATTTCGGTCACGGAGAACATGACCGACTGAAATCGGGCGTTGATGCTCTGCCGGGCAAGGTCGGGACCGTAACGATAGCGAGCAAAGGTGCACTAAACGAAGGCGCGGTAAAGGTATTTGGTTCAACGTGGACGGCGTATCCGATCGATGGTGATGAGACGCTCGTCGAGGGCGAAAAGGTCGAGGTCGTTGAGGTCAAAGGTTCGTCGATCTACGTAAAAAGATTGACTAACGAGCTGCCGGACTGGCGGCAAGATTAGCGGTTACCATTTTCTGCCGCGGTAATCATCCATATCGTAATCACCGTCTTTATCGATATCAAAATGGTCGCCTTTTTGGGCCCGCAGATAATCGATCTCGTATTTTGCCCCGCCAACTTTTTCCAGCACACCTAACTGCACACGGTTACAATCAAGTTCTTCGTTGATCATTATTTGCAGGGCCGCTTTCTTATCCGTTAGCAAATGGGCATCCCCAAACTTTTTCCCCGTGTCTTTATATTTCTTGATATGAGTCGTCTCGTGGATCAAGACGCTCGTCAGCCACGGCAATGAAGCATCAAAGGTCGCCTTGGCGAGATCGATCGTCATTATGCTCTCGTTAAAATTGGCACCGCTTGCCTGGTACGCGCGGATCTTGCCGATCATCGACTTCATCGTCGCGAAATCGTTTGGAGCTTTCGTTTTTAACAGATCGAACGCGAGGGTTAACTTTGCCTTAAAAGCAGCCGGGTCGATGTGCTTTGCGTTGGTTTCGATGATTATGCCGTCAATCTTGAATTCAGACTGTGCGATACTGGTGCTGACAAGCAAAAAGCCCGTTAAGATGAGCAACGGGACAAATCTCAAGGGCTTTGTATAAAACATCTTTTTGTAGGTATTAAACTATCTCTGCTGTGTCTTCGTCGTCTTCGATGCCTTGGTCGGCAGTATCATGAATGCCTCCAAGGTCGATCAGTTCCATCTGCACCTGATCGTCGATCGGTTCTGGAAGAGTTTCGCCGGTAAATTTGGCAATTACGACTGTAATATTGTCTTCGCCGCCGTTATCGTTAGCAAGCTTGACCAATTCGACACATGCATTCTGTAGCCCGTCGTAATTTTCGACAACGATCCGCTGCATGTCTCCGGCAGTGACCTTGTTTGATAATCCGTCACTGCACAGCAAAAATACATCGCCGCGGCATGGTGTAATGCGAACCGACACGGGATATATCTCGTTCTGCGCACCGAGCGCCTGCAGGATGACATTTTTTAGCGTATGAGTTTCGGCTTCTTCGGGTGATATCTGTTGAGCGTCGATCAGCTGTTGGACGAGCGACTGGTCTTTAGTGACCTGATATATCTTGCCCTTGCGTACAAGATACGCGCGGCTATCTCCAACCTGGATGATATCTGCGGCAGCGGGCGTCACGCCCATGCCCGTGAACGTCGCACCCATGCCCTGAAATTGCGGGTCCGTACGTCCCTGATGATGGATAAGCTGATTGGCAAAAACGGTCGCTTCGTGCAGGCGGCCGATCAACTGGTGATCAAAATCGCCGTCGCCAAGCGTGTCATCGACATCCTCATCAAGCAGTTTCTCGCTAACGGTCTCGACCGCCATCGTGCTCGCAACCTCGCCCGCGAGAGCTCCGCCCATACCGTCAGAAACAGCCATCACAACGCCGTCCTCATCGATCACAAATTTTTGCGTCTCGATGACAAATTCGCCGTCCTCCTGGTCGCTCGTCCAGACCTTGGCTCCGCCAATGTTGAGCAAGAGATAGTTGTCTTCATTGCCCTTACGGACGCGGCCTATGTGCGAGGTGGCATGTGTCTCAACAGTGAACATAAATAATCAGTTTCGTTTCAAGTCAACAAACAAATTACCACGAAAACCGCCTAACTTGGAACTTTGAACTCAAAACTTTCAACTATCTTAGTGCTTGATCGATGTCTTCGAGAATGTCCTCGACGTCCTCGATGCCGACAGATATCCGCACCAGACCGTCGGTGATCCCCAATTTAGCACGGGTTTCTTCTGGTACGGACGCGTGCGTCATCGACGCCGGATGCGAAATGAGGCTCTCGACACCGCCGAGGCTTTCGCCAAGCGTGCATAATTTTACGCCTTCGAGAACCCTACGGGCATTCTCTATCGAACCTGTCTCAAACGAGACCATCCCGCCAAATCCGCTCTGCTGACGTTTTGCAAGCTCGTGCTGCGGATGCGATGCGAGTCCCGGATAATATACTTTTTGCACGCCGGGGTGCTCTGCCAGAAAATTTGCGATCACGCGGCCGTTCTTATCATGAGCCTCCATGCGGACGGCCAGTGTTTTTGTGCCGCGCAGCACTAGAAACGAATCGAACGGCGATAGGATCGCCCCGATGCCGTTTTGAACAAAGCCTATCCACTCGGCGTCTTTCTCGTCATTTAACGCGACAAAACCGCCAACGCTGTCCGAGTGGCCATTAAGATATTTTGTCGTTGAATGAACGACGATATCGACGCCGTGCTCGATCGGACGCTGAAAATACGGCGACATAAAAGTGTTGTCGCAGACGACCTTGGCACCATTTGCGTGTGCAAGATCGGATACAGCCTTTAGATCCGTGAGCGTCATGATCGGGTTTGTCGGCGTTTCGACAAAGACCATTTTGGTGTTCGGCTTAAAAGCTTTTTCAAAATTGGCGATGTCCGATGTGTCCGCAAGGTCAAATTCGACACCGTAATCTCGCAAGATCCGATTAAACAAACGAAACGTCCCGCCGTAAGTATTGTCGCCGAGGATAACGTGATCGCCGCCTTTTACAAGCTTGAGCGTCGCGTCGATCGCCGACATCCCGGAGGCGAATGCGAAGCCGTATTTTGCACCTTCAAGAGCCGCAATGTTTTTCTCTAAAGCAGAGCGTGTCGGGTTTTGTGTTCGGGCATATTCGTAACCGCCGGTCGGTTTCCCGAGAGCCTCTTGCTTATATGTCGATGTCTGATAGATCGGAACGCTGACCGCACCGGTTACCGGATCCGGTTCGTTGCCGGCGTGAATTGCTGTGGTCGAAAAGCCCATAAAATCGATTATTTCCCTATAAAAAGACACTATCATTTTATATCTTTTGGCGTAAATTAACGAATTTTAACTGCCCATCTTCACTCTCGGTGCCGCTGCTACTTTTGGAGGCATTTCGACCAGCTAATGGATATAACCGCATCATAACTTCTGCTAATATAGACATATGGATATTAACCAGCTTGAGGTGCTCGTCACTGTCGCCCGTGAACGCAGCTTTTCTCGTGCGGCGGAGGTGCTAAACCGTACGCAACCGGCGATTAGCCAAGCCGTCAGACGTCTTGAGCACGAGGTCGGCGAAAAACTGTTTGACCGCTCGACCAAAGACGGGACGCTGACTTTTGCGGGTGAGGTTTTGCTCGACTATGCGCGGCAGATGCTCAATCTGAGATACACCGCCCAGGCAGCTCTGGTTGAGATGCGAAATCTGCATCACGGCAAAGTGACGATCAGTGCCAACGAACACACCGTTTTTTATTTGCTGCCGGTTATCGAAGAATTTCGCCGCCAGCATCCGCTGATCAAGATCGAGGTCCAACGCGGCGTCGCTAGCCGCATACCAAAACAGATCACCGGCCGCGAGGTTGAGCTCGGTGTAATCTCGTTCACGCCAAATGACGAAAGTTTGCGGTCGGTAAGTGTGCTGACCGATGAGCTGGTGTTGATCGCATCGCCAAAACATAAGCTTGCCAAGCAGTCGAGCGTCTCGATCAAAGACCTTGGCAACGAGACATTTGTCGCTCACAACGCACCGTCGCCATATCGCCAGAAAGTGATCGAGTCGTTTGAAAAGCACAAAACGAGTCTCTATATCTCGGTCGAGTTGCCTTCGCTTGAGGCGATCAAAAAGCTTGTCGAAAAAGGCGTGGGTGTCGCTCTCGTCCCCAAATTATCCGCGGCAGCCGAGATCGAAGGCGGCCGCCTAGCCGCGCTTTCTGTCAAAGAAATGAAGCTCGAGCGAAAGCTCAATATCGTCTATCGGCGAAATTCTGAGCTGTCGCACGCCGCCAAAGCATTTTTGCAGGTCGCAAAGGATCTCACAGCTAAAAACGGTAAATAAATACCTTATGTATTGACGCCGATTTGAGTTAGAATGTGAAGCAGTTTCACAATTATTTAGCGAAATAAAGACAATGACTGAACAAGATACTGACGCAGCCTCGTTACCCTCTAATCGACGCGGCACCGACCGCAAAAAGCTCATCATCGACGTCCGCTTTGACGGCGGCGACGGCACCGGCATCGCAAATACTCGCGATATCGGCGTCGGCGGGCTGTATATGACGACGACCGCGATACTCGACCAAGGCACACCAATTCTGATGACGCTGAGCATCGGCGAGCGGACAATGAATATCAACGGCACGATCGTGTATTCCGATCCGGGACACGGCGTTGGGGTACGATTCAAAAATCTAGATGCGGGCGACGAAGACTTTCTACGCACCGAACTCGACCTCGAATAATGTATGTTTGATCAATTTACACTCGGTATTGAAGAGGAATTTCAGATCGTCGATCCGGTAACACGCGAGCTAAAATCGCACGTTTCCGAGATCCTTGACGAAGGGAAAATGCTGCTCGGCGAAAAGATCAAGCCTGAGATGATCCAATCAATGATCGAGGTCGGAACCGGAGTTTGTGCAAATATTCAGGAAGCCCGCGAGGATCTTTCCAAGCTGCGATGTATCATTTCGGGCCTCGCAAGAAAAAAAGGAATGGCGATCGTTGCCGCTTCGACGCATCCGTTTTCAAAATGGAGTGAACAGGAGATCTACGACGGTGACCGGTATAAATTGCTGGTTGATGAGCTGCAGATGGTCGCCCGCAGCCTGTTGATCTTTGGCCTGCACGTTCATGTCGGCATTCCTGATGTCGAAAAACGGATACAGGTGATGAACGCGGCACGCTATTTTCTGCCGCATGTTCTGTGTCTGACGACATCATCGCCATTTTGGCTCGGCCACAACTCCGGCCTCAAATCATACCGCTCCGAGGTTTTTAAGAAATTTCCTCGCACCGAGATCCCCGACACTTTCGAATCGTACGCACAGTATCAGGCCTACGTTGATCTGCTGGTCAAGATGAATTGTATCCAAAACGGTTCCAAGATCTGGTGGGATGTGCGGCCCCATCACCTATTCCCGACGCTCGAATTTCGCATCTGCGACATCCCGACGCGGGTTGACGACACGATCGCGATCGCAGCTTTGTTTCAGGCCATAGTTGCGAAGTTGATGGTCCTTAACGAAGGCAACATCGGGTTTCGCATCTATCACCGTCGTCTCATCCTCGAAAATAAATGGCGTGCGATCCGTTACGGGCTCGACGGCAATTTGCTCGATCTTGGCAAACAAAAAGAGGTCCCGGCGAGAGATTTGATCCGCGAACTGCTTGATTTTGTTGACGATGTCGTCGACCCGCTTGGCTCGCGCAGCGAGATCGAGCATATCCACACGATCCTCGAACGCGGCACCTCGGCGGACGAACAGCTCAAGGTGTACGAAGAATCGGGCAACGACTTTAACGCCGTCGTCGATATGCTGATGGTCAACACGCTCGAAAACGTGCCTGAGGATTGTTTTGCATAAAACCGTCGGACATTAAAAGGAAAAGCCCGACAGATGCCGGGCTTTTTTATTGTCCATTGTGGGTCAGGGCAAGCTTCAAAAAGTTTTCGAACAAAATGCGGCCGTCGCGGCTTTCGTTCGGGTGTTCCCAGCGGGTGGGATTTTTTGACCAGTCCTCAAACGATTTTTCGAGATGAAACTGGACGCAGTAGATCATCTGTCCGTCCGACTGTTTGACCATCATCTGGTTCTTACAGAGATATGATGACGCAAGGAGCTTAAACCCAGCCGGCACACCGTCGATCTGCACGCCGTGATTTTGCCAGACGCGGAGGATATTATCTTCCTTGGTGTATTCCTGCCAGATGCCGGATCTCTCGTCGTCGTTACCCGCAAAGATCGGGTCGGCCTTATCTACGATCTTTACAAAACGATACTGGTATTCGACAACACGGTCGCTGCGCTTTGCAGCGAGGTCCATATCATCGAGCGTCTTTAGCTCAGCCCCGAAAGCCATACCGACGAGTTGGTGAGCACCGCAGATCGCAAGAACAGGGATCTTGGTTTCCCGAATAAACTCTGTAAAACTCGCAATGTGGTCGGGATTGTAATAATCAAAATCGGCAAATGTCCCGCTCATAACGATCGCGTCCGGCATAAATTTCTCAGCCGCGTCCGCAAGCTCAGACAGATGCACGGTCATCGTCTTAGGATTTTTGACCAGGCGGAGCACGTTGCGGGCAATATTGTTACACGCCATACCCGAGACTTTACGCTCAAATTCGAGCCGCGTTTCGGTCGTGCCGTTCCATTCGTCGCGGGCAAGCTGCGACAGGTCGGATTCGTAACGCAGCAGATCGTTAACGATCAAGACCTTAGCGTAGTCGATCCGCTGTTCGATCGGCTCGTAACGGCAATACGTGCTCTTGTTGTAAGGAAACGGAAGTTTTTCTGATTCGGTTACCTTATTCCCGGCGTCATGCATACTCGGTTAATTACGTGTTAAAACTGCCCACAGAGGCGAATCCTTTGATTATATCATCTATCAGATCTCGGTAAAGGGCGCTGTTTTGTCTCACGATCAAAAAGCGGCATCGCCTCGCCGGGTCCGATCTCAGCGATCTCGGCACGGACAGCTTTTACTAGACGAGCAAGCCCCTCGACGCGGTCAACCTTAGCTTTATCAAGCAAAACCAGGGATAGTTGCCATGATGTCTCAAGCTCATCGGCGATGCCTGATATCTGCGAAATGTCATACGGCAGTGCAAACTCGCGGCAGCCGATGCGTGCAAAAACACGCAGGTATCTAGCCGTCGCAAGCTCAGGGCATGCAAAACGCCGGCGGCCGACCTTTAGCTCGATGCCAAGCAGCGTGTATTGTATTTCAGCTTGATTTTGTCGTGCGGGGATATCTAGCTTATACGCTCGCGTGCGGCCGGAGCGGACTTTGTCGCGGTAGATCGTCGGCAGCCACGCGTCAGCCATTTCGTCACGAATTGCGGCGGCGATGTCCATCGGTCTGCGTTGGTTATTTTTCGGCTTTGACCACAACACCGGACGGGGATTGGGCAAATTTTTCGATGACGCGGTCGGCGAAAATACCAAAATACAGAACGCCGAGGATCGCGATCACTAAAGCCGTGGTCATCGCAAGCGGCATCTTAGGCTGGCGCCATTCGGATGTGCGTTCGCGGAAAAACATCACGACGATCAGCCGTAGATAATAGTACGCCGAGATCGCGGATCCAATAACAGCGACGATGACGAGCCCCGTTACAAGCGGATTTGCCGCTTCAAGTGCGGGGCGGAAAACCAATATCTTGCCCATAAACCCGGCCGTCAGCGGCAGGCCCAAAAGCGAGAGCATAAAGAGCGAAAGCGAAAATGCCAGGACCGGTGATTTGAAACCAATGCCGTTGTAATCTTCAAACTCGGCACGCCGGTCGTTCTTTTCGGCTAGCAGAGCGACGATGGCAAACGCCCCCATATTCGTTACCGCGTAGGTCAGCATATAAAACGCGACCGATGCGATGGCTTCGTCACGGGCGGCGGCGTTCTTTGCCATGCCCGCTCCGATAAATCCGACGAGCGCGTATCCCGCGTGGGCGATCGACGAATAGGCGAGCATGCGTTTGACGTTGGTCTGCATGATCGCCGCGACATTGCCGACGAGGATCGTGATGATCGCCATTACCGACAGTGCCGAGATCCATGCGTCGTGAAGATAAACTGACGATTGAACACCGGCGATAAGCGGCAGGCCGAGCACAAAAATTCGTAAGAAAGACGCAAAAGCCGCAGCCTTAGGCCCGGCGGCCATAAAGCCCGTGACCGGCGACGGAGCACCCTCGTATACATCCGGTGTCCAGACGTGAAATGGAGCCATCGCGATCTTAAAGCCAAAACCGACGATCAACATCGCTCCGCCGATGAGCAACAGTGCCGGGAAATTTGGATCAGCAACCTTAACTGCGATCTGCGTCAGATTGGTCGTGCCCGTCGCACCGTAGATGAGTGCCATGCCGTAGAGCAAAAATGCCGACGCAAATGATCCGAGGATGAAATACTTCATCGCCGATTCGTTCGATTTGAGGTCGCCTCTTCGCAAGCCAGCCATTACATAGGTTGCGATCGACAGCGTTTCAAGCCCTAGGAAGATAACGACGAGATCGTTACCCGCCGACATCATCATCATGCCAAACGTGGCAAACAGAAGCAGCGCGTGATATTCGCCCGCGGGGACATTTTCGCGATCCACCCAAACGGTCGAAATCAGCACCGTCATCGCCGAGACGAACAGAAAAACGAACGAAAAACTTAAGCGAAGATTGTCGTGGGCGATCATCCCGTTCCAGCCCGATGCCTGCGTACCGCCGCCCCACATTGTTGCTAGGATGACAGCCGACACCGTCAGTCCGATCAGAGATATCGCCCCCGAAACGGCACGCTGCTTGGGGAAGAAGCTGTCGTAAAGCATCACGATCACGCCCGCAAGCGCAACGACGAGCTCGGGCAGTATCAGCGAAACGCTCGCTTCGGGGGTCAGCAGATCTGTAAGAAAAAGCGTACTCATTATTTGTGTTCGTCTCCGCTTACGGGCGGTTTTGCCTCGGCATGGTCGACCGTGCCGCCGGCCTGATGCATCACGCGTTCCTGAATGGCTTTGATCGCACTTTCAGACCGAGCGAGGAACGGTTTTGGAAACACGCCCATATAAACCATCAGGAACAGCAGCGGGACCATCAGCCCGATCTCACGCCAACTGAGGTCGGCAAGACCTTTATTCTTATCGACAGTCACCTTGCCAAAAAATACTCGCTGCACCATCCAGAGCAGATAGACCGCGGCAAAAATAACTCCGGTTCCGGCGAACATCGTCGCGATAACGTTCCAATTGACGCTCGTCGTGATCGCCAGCACTTGCGACTGAAACATGCCTACCATGATCAAAAATTCACCGACAAAACCATTAAGGAACGGTAGCCCGATCGACGCCATTGTCGTAATGACAAAGATGGTCGCGTAGATCGGCATTGGGCTGGACAGTCCGCCAAACGCCGTGATCTCACGCGTATGCCGACGTTCGTAAATAAATCCGACGAGCAAAAACAACGCTCCGGTGGTCACGCCGTGACTAAGCATCGTGTAAAGTGCCCCTTGCATACCGGATTCGGTGAACGAGAACATACCCAAGATCACAAAGCCCATATGAGCGACCGACGAATAGGCAACGAGCCGTTTAACGTCAGGCTGGACCATCGCCACCAGTGCTCCGTAAATGATGCCGACAATGGCGAGCGCGATAAAAAGCCACGCCCATTCTCTGCTCTGATCAGGAAACAGGCCGAAGTTGAAACGCATCAGGCCGTAGGTTCCCATCTTGAGCAATACTGCGGCAAGGATGACAGAACCGGCCGTCGGAGCCTCAGTGTGCGCGTCAGGCAGCCAAGTGTGGAACGGGAAAAGTGGCACCTTGATCGAGAACGCCAATGCGAACGCTAGGAACAAAAGCGTCCCGGTTTGCGGCGGTATTACGAGAGTGCCCGTCTTCATCGCGTTCATTATCGCGATGAGGTCAAACGAGCCGCCAAGACCTGTCTGATCGGCGTAAAGAAAGAAAAGTGCGATTATTGCGACCAGCATCAGCAAACTGCCGAGAGCCGTAAAAATAAAAAACTTGACCGCTGCGTAAATACGATTGTCGCCGCCCCAGATACCGATCAAAAAGAACATCGGCACGAGCGATGCCTCAAAGAACAGGTAAAAGACGAGTAGATCGAGCGATACAAATACGCCAATCATCGCGGATTCGAGCAGCAGCAAAAAGATGTAAAAAGCTGTCCGCTTTTTCTCGACCGCGTGCCACGTCGAGAGCACCGCGATCGGCATAATAAACGTTGTCAGTATCACGAGCCAAAAGCTCAGCCCATCGACACCGATGTGATAATTTGTCCCGATCGCCTTGATCCAAGGCACATTCTTTTCAAAGAAATAACCGCTCGGCCCCGCGATCGCTGATTTAGAAAAGAGTGCGAGCGATACTAGAAAATTGAGCGTGGTAAAGCCAAGCGTCAACCATTTGAGCTGGCCTTCCTGCTTCCAAAACATCTGATGCGCGAGCGTAAGCACCGCACCGATGACCGGCAGCAGGATCAATATCGTTAAAAGGTTTTCGTTCAAAAAGTCCATCAATTTAGGCGACCAACTTTAACCCGTAATAAATAAAATATCCGATCACGGCCAGAGCTCCGAGCAGGATGATCGCCGCGTACGAGCGAACAAAGCCGACCTGCAGTCCACGGACGAGATTACCGGCTTCTATCACAAACTGGCCGATGCCGTTGACGATGCCGTCGATAAAGCCGACGTCAAAACCTTTCCACAACCGGTCACGCGAGAGCCTTGTGATCGGATCGACAATGTAGCCGTTGTATAACTCGTCGAGCCGCCATTTTTGTTCGAGTATTTTTGGCATCTTCCTGAGCGGGCTCTTTAAGAACAGAGCAAACCCGAGTACGATACCAAATACTGCCATCACGACCGACAGCCCGGCGAGCATCCGCTCTTTTTGTACAACCTCGGGTTCGTGCGACTCCGCGTTTTCTTTTGCCTTGATCGCCGTTTCTGTTTTGTTTTCGGCAATTACCGGTTCGAGAACGTGTTCGAACGAATTCGCCTCTTTAATACCGACCAGCGAACTCATCGCATACGGCACGCCTACCAAACCGCCGACCGTCGATAGAAACGCCAAAATTATCAGCGGCATCGTCATCACCCACGGCGATTCGTGCGGTTTGAAACCTGCCGGCAGAGCGTGGTGATGCTCGTCCTCGTCGTCGTGATCGTCGTGGGCAGCATCGTGCTCTTCGTCGTGGTGATGTGTGTCGTCATGGGCCGTGTCAGGCAAAACTTCGTGAAAACGCTCGGTTCCCCAAAAAGTCATGACCATCATTCGGGTCATATAAATTGCGGTGAGAATAGCCGTGATCGCGGCAATTCCCCATAAAAATTCCTCGCCCGGAAATACACCCGCCGGGAAATATCTATCCGCCGCAAATGTCTTATAAAGGATCTCGTCCTTTGAGAAAAAGCCCGCCCAGATCGGAATACCGCAGATCGCAAGCCAACCCATCGCCATCGTGATGAACGTTATGGGCATGTACTTTTTCAAATTGCCCATCTTTCGCATATCCTGCTCGTGGTGCATTCCGTGAATGACCGAACCGGAACCGAGGAACAAGAGGGCTTTGAAAAAGGCGTGCGTCATCACGTGAAAGATCGCTACCGTGAAAGCACCGACGCCTGCCGCGAGGAACATAAATCCGAGCTGCGAAACGGTAGAGTATGCAAGGACTTTCTTAATATCGTTCTGAGCGATCGCGATCGTCGCCGCAAATATCGCGGTTGCCGCACCGATCACTGCGACGATCCACATCGCGGTCGGGGCAAATTGATATATCGCGTTCGCACGGACGACGAGATAAACACCCGCCGTGACCATTGTCGCCGCGTGGATAAGCGCCGAAACCGGCGTCGGCCCGGCCATCGCATCCGGCAGCCACGTTAGCAAAGGAATCTGAGCCGATTTACCGGTCGCACCAATGAAGAAAAGCACTGCGGCAGACGTCAGCCCGCCCGCAAAGATCGCTCCCCACGTAAAGGGATCAGCCGTCATGTGCTCAGAAACAAAGGTAAATACGCTCTGAACCTGCTGGCCATCCACAACCTTGTCAAAAAACGAGATCGAACCGGTCAGCGTAAAGATCAAAAAGATCCCCATCAGCACGCCCCAGTCGCCGATGCGGTTCATTACGAAAGCTTTCTTGGCGGCCTCGCGAGCCTCGTTTCGTTTGGTGTAAAAACCAATGAGCAGATATGAGCAAAGTCCGACGCCTTCCCAGCCGACGAACATAAGCAGAAAATTATCCGCCAATATGAGCGTCAACATCGAGAACATGAACAAGTTGAGATAAGCAAAAAAGCGGTAAAACCCTTTATCGCCCTTCATATAACCTACGGCGAAGATATGGATCAGCAGACCGACGAATGTGATAAAACACGCGTAGATCCCGCTCAAACGGTCCATACCCAAACCAAAATCTGCCCGAAATCCACCGACCTCTATCCACGTCCACAGATGGTCGAGCACCGGTTTCTCGGCATGCAGAGCCCCACCGTGGTCGGCAAAGAACGCAATGTAAAACGCCACGACCATCGAAACAAAGATCGTCCCGCACGCGACCACGCCGCTGAACAATTCATTCCTCAGCCGCCCGCCGATCAGCCAATTGATCACGGCACCGACAAGCGGGGCGAAAATAATTATACTTAGCAGGTTATTCTCAACCATTATCCTTTTCGTTTCGGCCGGGCGACCAGTTCACCGCCGCAGTTTGGACAGACCGAATTCATTTCTTCTGTGCATCCGGTGCAAAATGTGCACTCGTAGCTGCAAATATGAGCATTACCATCGGCAGTCAATCCGGCACCGCACTTTTCGCAAACCTCACGCATCTCCAAAGCCATTACGCCAGCCTCAATTTGGTTTGCCCGTTTTAGGACGCGCTTGAAACTCGATCTGGGCAACATTTACCGGATTGCCCGCAACTATTTTCGCTTTTGCGGCAGTATACTTTCCGTCCTCAAGCAGAGCGCGTACATATTCATCAACCGGCTTTTCGGCACCGGCAGGATCTTTCGGGTCCTTATAACTCGTCGAGATAACAATGTGCCGAGCGTTATATTTCAGAGCATCGCCCGCCCCGACTTTGCTGTCGAGCTTGATGATGTGATATCCAAACGATGACTTTACCAACGTTGGATATATCCCGCCCGGCTGCAGCGAAAGAGCCGCATCCTCAAAAGCCGGGAGCATCTTCCCCTTAGGGATATCTCTATAAAGTCCACCATTCTTCTTCCCGGTGCCGGGATCCACATTACCCGGATCGCCCGAATATTGATCAGCAAGTTTTGCAAAATCTTCGCCGGCTTTTACACGAACGAGTAGCTTTTCCGCCGTATCTTTCTTAGCCGAGGTGCCAAATTCAGGGTGAACCGCAATATATGCGGCGATCTCAGCATCGCTGACGGTCGTTTCGCTCACCATGACGTCCGAAAGCTTGCCCGACAAAAACTGCGACTGCTGCAGCACGACCTGTAGCTCGACTTCCTTTACGAAAGACGGTTCCAAGGTCGGCTTCGCTTTTAGAAATTCATCAGCATATATGCGGCTCTTTGCATAGACTTCCCTTGCCTGTTCGCGTTCCTCCCCACCAATTCCCGCTGCGATCGGCCCGCCAATAAGAGCAAGCTTGGTGTTCAAAAACCGCTCGAATGCCGCTGTGTTCGATTCGCTTTTGTAAAAACCGAGGACCTGAGCCTTAGTAATAAGAGCAAACGGCGTCGCAGAGCCGCTTACTTTCCTGTCATATGCACTCGCCGTGGATTCCATGCGAATATTATCGAGTTCTGATGCATTAATATCCTTAGCCGCAATTCCACGCTTTTCCGCTTCGCACGCGAATGCTAGAAGTTCACGAATACTATCCCGCTGCGATGTTCTAAATTCGGCACTTTCGAGCTTTTTCTTAGTCTCCGCAGGCATGTCTTTCAGAAGTATCGAAAATTCCTGCGGGCCAAATGTGTCCACGCAATATTTCGTACCTGTCTTGATCGACTGGCCGCTCACTGTGAATGCTGCCGCCATGACCGCAACCGTAATGAGCAATAATTTTCGAGATCTGTGGAACATATTTTTTAATTCTTCAACATACTCGCGTCATCAACGTCGATCGATTGTTTATTACGGAAAAACGCGATGATGATTCCCAATCCGACCGCGGCTTCGGCTGCCGCGACTGACATCACCATAAATACAAAAAGCTGCCCGGTCGTGTCGCCGTAGTAACGCGAGAACGCGACGAACGTCAGATTGACCGCGTTGAGCATCAGCTCGATGCACATGAACATCCCCAAAGCGTTGCGTTTGAAAATAACGCCGACGGCTCCGATAGTGAACAGTATTCCTGATAACGCGAGATAACTCGCTAAGCTAGGTTCCATTTTTCAAAATTATTGATCGTCGTTCCTCCGCTCCGATTCCTCTTCGGCGACCAGTTCAAGCTGCGGCTGTGCTAAACGCCTTGCCAGCATTACCGAACCGATTATCGCCATCAGCAGCAAAACTCCGACGATCTCGACCGGCAGCAGATATTCCGTGTACATCGCCTGGCCGATGGTCAGCGTTTTACCCGCACTCAATGTCTGATCCGCAGGCACGTTTGGAGCACGCATTACTGCGTAAAAAATAAAAAACGTCTGAGCAAGCAGCACCACACCGAGCCCGCCGCCTAGCGAATACAGATATTTCAGCCTGTTCGGCCCCGTATCGTCGTCCAGATTTAACAGCATTATCACAAAAACGACCAGTACCATGATCGCACCGGCATAAATCAATATCTGCACCGCCGCGATGAACGGAGCCGCCAGTGTGATGTAAATGCACGACAGCGAAATAAACACGCCCACCAGCGAGATCGCGCTGTAGAGCGGATTTTTGTGATACACCATCGAGATCGCACACATGATGGCGAATCCGGCGAATAAGAAAAATAGTGCGGTACCAACCATACAAACTTTTTCAACGCAGAGGCCGCTGAGAACGCAGAGAAAAGCAATTTTCAAATGCAAAGGGCTTGCCGTTTCTATAAACTCTGCGTCCTTTGCGGTCTCTGCGTTTAGATCATCTATTCAAGAAAAACACTACCACGATCGTCAGGATC
>JBEBGA010000450.1:0-2132 GCA_040081695.1 Pyrinomonadaceae bacterium | reverse complement strand
CCATCCGCACCGCGTATTAACTGCCGCGGCAGGCGCAGCGTCGTGCCGTCAAACAGGGTCGTGTTCCACGTAAAAATGATCCAACCGGATGTCGGCTCGCCAACGACCTTGCCGAGTTTCAGTGTTTTATAACCTTCAGTCAGGTCTTCGGCATCGGATAGCGAATGCTGATTTATGACGAGAACAGTGGGGCGTTCAAGAGCGCGTTGGCCGAGAGCCGCACGAGCGGGCACTTCCCACATCCCGCGTTCCTGCATCGTTAGATAGCCGCGGCGAGCGAGTACGTCGATCACATACGGATTGATAAATCCGCCGTTGTTGTTGCGAATATCGATCACCACACCCTGTTTTGACTGGTTTTCGACATCTAGATCAATGTAGAGCTGGTTTAGCGATCCTTGTCCCATGTCGGGGAGGTGAACATAACCGAGTTTGCCGCCGCTGACCTTGTCAACATAAGCGCGATTGCTCTCGACCCATTGCCGGTAGAGCAGATTTTTCTCGGCTCCGGTCGAGATCGGTTTTAGGATGACCTCGCGTTTGTTCGCCCCGTCGGCTGAAGAGGAGAATTCGAGCTCCGCGCGTTTTCCGACCTTGCCTTCGAGCAGCTCGTCGATATTCACACCGGCGGCGATCTTTGATCCGTCGATGCTGATCAGATAGTCGCCAACCGTGATGCCTTTTGTAACGGCAGCCGGACTGAGTGTGATGATCTCGGTTATCTTAAGCCGACCGTTCGTCTCATATTCGCCGCGGTCAAAACGCAGGCCCAGCTTACCGACCGTCGTCCCAGTAAACCCCGTCGGCCCGCCCACTCCAAGGTGCGAAGCGTTCAATTCGCCGACCATCATATTCATCAAACGGCGAACCTCATCCAGCGTCCGCGACGCTGCGATGAGCGGTTCATAGGTCGCCTTTACCGCGTTCCAATCAGCGCCGTGATATTTGTCGTCGTAAAAATTATCACGCATATACCGCCAGCCCTGTTTGAAGATCTCCATCTTTTCCTGAGCGAAATTGACGTTCATATCCATGCTCACACTGAGCGGACGCACGTCGCGGCGGTCGAGACTGACAATGTTAATCCGGCCGTTTTCGACGTAATAAACCTCTTTGCTGTCCGGCGAAAATTGGGCCTGTGATTTGAATCCCGGCGTCGAGGTCAATTGGCGTGAAGACTGATCCGTTGATAGCTCATCGAGCGGCATCGTGTACAGATTAAACTGCCCCTCGGCTGCCGCGAGAATGAGCAAAGTTTTGCCGTCCGGGCTAATGATGACGCCGTTGTTGTTGACGCCGGTGTTGATAAAACTCATCCGTTTGCGGATATCCTCAAAGACGATCTCCGTCGTTTTCGAATCATCTTTTTTCTCGGCAGCGGGCGAAGCGGCGGGGGATGGCTGCGGCGAAGCAGGCGGCCCAGCAGGTTTGTCACGCGGATTTTCCTGTTTGAAAAGATCGCGAAATTGATCTTCGCGAAACTTTGGAGTTCGCAGCTTGAGATCGATACGGGCGATCACGCCGTCCTCGGTCCGCTGGCTCGATCCATAGAGAATATATGAGCCATCGGCACTCCAGGCGATCGAACCGGCAAACGAATTTGATAAAAAGCTGATCTGCCGTGCCACTCCGCCCGCTGCGGGCACGACGCTTACGTTCGAATACGAACGTGTTGTCGGCGAACCTGTGAGAAACGCGATCCATTTACTGTCAGGCGACCATTTGAAAGATTCGCCGCCGAGCGGTGCGGGATCGGCAAATGTTTTGCAAAGCTCTCTTTCGGCTTTTGTCTCGACGTTGTAGGTGTAGATCGCACGCGCATTTCGGACAAACGCGATCATTTTACCGTCGGGTGAAAAGACCGGCGAGATGTCGTCGTTGGCTCCCCGAGTCAACTGTGTCTCAGTCTCGGTCGCAAAATCGTATTGAAATATCTCGCTCGTCCCGCTGCGTTCTGATGTATAAATAAGCTTTTTGCTGTCCGGCGACCAGGCGACGGACGATTCCGGTGCGACGGTCGTCGTCACGCGAACAGCTTCGCCGCCGTCTTTTGACGATGCGGCAAAGATCTCGCCGCGCGATACGACCGCGACCTTTTTGCCGTCAGGCGAAAGAGCAAGTTCACCGACCTG
>JBEBGA010000449.1:0-2136 GCA_040081695.1 Pyrinomonadaceae bacterium | reverse complement strand
GGCATTGCGGCGGCGATAGGTGTATTCAACCTCAGCGTGAACCTCGTATTCCCATTTTGCCCGTCCGACGGTCGCCATTGCCCGCATGTGTGCCTCGACCGAAATATCGACGGCATGCTGGAGCAGCTTTAGCTCGTAAGGTGATTTGATGTGCCGGAGACCCGCAAAGATCGGCTGTGCATTTTCGACCTTATAACCGGTCAGGCCTTTGGAAAATGTGTGCTCGACGCCAAATTCACGCATCCCGTCACGATCGCGTTCGCCATCGGGCAATAGCAAATAGACGTTGTCAGGGGCAGCTATCGACACGCCTTCTTTTGACGAAAAGGCTTTCTTTTCTTTGACCGCAGCGAGGAACGCGTCACGTTCGGCAGAATCGACGATCGATCTGACGCCCGAGATAGCGGTCGCCTGTTCGCGTGAATACATCTTGCCTTCCCACGCTTCGCGTAGGGCGACCCGTTTTGGCAAAAAGAGCGTTTCGGTCGCTACGCCGCCGTTCTTGGTCATAACGAACGTCGCACCGTCTTGTTTCAAAGCAGTCAGGTAATAGAGGTTGTTTTCCTGACGATAGACGTAATCTACGTCGTTTGTATAGAGCTTTGGCTCGGCGGAAAACAGGATCAACACGCTCTTGTCAGCCATTTTAGCGGCTACAGCGGCACGGCGTTTTGCGAGTTCCGATTGACGCTCGGCGTCGGTAAATTTAGGTGCCGGCGGCGTGATCAAAACGCGGGTCGGGCCAAAAGCAAACGCAGGCATCGCTGCCGCTAAGAACGCACAAAGGGAAAGTATGACAATAATTTTTTTCATTTCAAAACCTCGATAGTGACGTCTTTTGAGGACGTATTTCCAAAATAATCTGCGGCAAAGACGCGTAAAGTATAGATGCCTTTTTCGAGTGCTGCGGCGTCAAAAACATCCTCATGAAACTCGTCGCCGCTTACCGCGTTCGTGACAATGTAATTAAATATCGTCTCGCCGGTCGCACCCGATTTGCTGCCGTTTGCATACACCAAAGAGATCGAATCATACGAAGGCAGACGGTCAAAGACGATGTTCCATTTCGTATCCGCCACGGCGGAACCGTCCTGTTTCAGTACCTGATAGCCGAGTTTGAAAACGCCCAGACGACGCTTTTCAGGGTTGCCGTCACTCTGATCGTACGCTCTGACCACAATTCTGGTCTGGTCACGCAGAGTAATACGCGCATTTTGCTTTGCGGTTTCGATTTCACTCCAATTTTTATCAAATAGCGTGACGTTTTCTATTGTCGGCGGCCGTGAATCGGTCAGTCCAGGTAGAGTGAGAGCGTCTAGGGCATTCATCTCGCTGCCACTGCGTCCGGCGATGAGATGGACGTGGTTCATTGCATTGAGTGTGCCGATAGGCTCGCCGGCCTTGAATTTAGTTCCACGCGGCACACGAATGCCGTTGAGCTTGCCGCTCGGGTCTTTTTCAAACTGAAAGCGTTCGTCACCAAACGGCACCGACTCGACATTGCGGCCCAAACGGATATGGATATAGCCAAGCGTCGGCATACGGATCAGCTCGCGAAGCGTACCAAAATTCTCAGCCGCGATCGGCCGCAGCACCTTTTCGTCGCGGACAAAGCGGGCAGTTTCGCCGTAAGCCCCGGCGATGTCGAGGCCGTTGTGATACCAGACCTCATCGCTGCCGGGTTTCATCTCGCCGCGTATCTCGCCGAGCGTCCCGGCAATGTCGCGTTTGGCGGTCGGCGGATCGTAAGGCCAGCGGGCGGGTTGTAATTGTCGAAATTCTTCGGGTTTGTCACGAAGAGCGGCGGTCTGTTCCTTTGTTATCGCCGTACCGCTATTTTGCGGCGAGATGCTGCGGACAAGTCTGTTCTCGCTGTCCGTGACAAGCAGATTGCCAGCCGCGTCAAAGGCTAAGCCCGACGGGCGGTTGAAACGCGAGCGGTGAATATTGCCGTCGGTGAGGCCGCGTTCGTCGCTGGAGATCGTCTGGACGGTCGGGAGCACTTCGCCAGAGATCATCCTGATTGCGTTGCCGTCGGCGATATAGATTTGGCCGTTTTTGCTGACCGTGATGGCGGTTGGTTGGATAAATGCGGCGGCGGACAACAGGCCGTCCTTTAGGTTTTGCTCGCCTGTG
>JBEBGA010000117.1:0-8421 GCA_040081695.1 Pyrinomonadaceae bacterium | reverse complement strand
GCCATATTTTAAAAAGACGTTGGTTGAACCGGGGGCGACCGGCGGCTGGAAATACACGATGGGATTTTATCCCGAACACGAGGAAAGGACTTTCGACTGGAATTATCCACCGTGCAACAACGGTTCCGCCGACCCGTGGACTGAACTAACCTACCTTCACAAGACGCGGATGGTGTTCCCCGATGGTAGCAAGCGTGAAATGGTTCCGCTTGGGTATTCGGATGTACTTAATGACGGATTTTACCGTGTTACCCACGATGGATATGTAAAAAGTTGCGGCCAGTCTAGCACGCGAACGGGCGGACCGGTGTCGTATTACAGCACCGATGGATCGTATCTGAGGCTCGAGTATTCCTACGACTACGATACCGACCCAAACAACAACACATGGACGCTCTATATGCCCGATGGCGGAAAGGTTACCTCGGGAAACGGGACCACCCCGCAGCGTGCATACGACCGGAATGGCAACTATGTCGAGTACCGGACGATAACAAACTACAACAGTACGGGAAATCTTGCATTTCAGGTTGCTGACCAATTTGAAAGGACGGTTACGCTCGAATTTAACGGAATAGGAGCAGGCGAAGATTCGATCCGCGTAAAAGGGGTCGATGGCGAAGAACTCTTAACAAAAGTAAAATGGAAACAAACGATCGTCACCAAAACATACCAGTCGTGCAGCGACGATTACGTCTGCCCTGAGGCACACGTGGAGAGTGACCTTGATGCTCTGTTTAGTGTCGTTGACACTATTACCCCGCCCGCTCAAATGGGTAGCGGCAAATATACGTTCAGCTATAACGCACCGGTTTACGAAGTACCGATACCGCCATCGGACGGCTGGGGCGAGGTGAGCGAGATCAAGCTGCCGTCGGGTGCAACCGTCAGCTACGAATACACACTGGACGGCGAGGACGGGCCTGAGAGTTTTGATGAGACCAAAAATATCCTAAAAAACTATCCGACGTTGAAAACCCATGCATACGATCTTGAATACGACGGTTCGATTAGTTCGACTAGCGACACTTGGACCTATTCGATGAGTAACACCGGGAGTTCGGTGACCGCACCCGACGGCAGCGTCACGACCGAGACGTTTGGCAATACCGAGCCATCGATCAGTACAGGCTATCTTGACTGGAATTCGGGACTATCGCTCGTCAGCGTGGGGCCGAACGGCACAAAGACCGAAAACCTGTGGGAGCGTAACCGTCCCGTTGCCTGTACCCACGGCAGCCTATGTTCCGGCACCGGACAGATCAATCCATATGTAAAAACCTCATTTACCTCGATCAAAAACGCCGCGGGGACATATACGCTTACTGCGATCAAAGACTTTACATACGACAAGAACGGTAATGTCACCGAGGTCAAAGAATACGATTGGGTCCCGTATGGAGATGTCCCGCGCACATCAGGGCTGCCGACCGGCTTGCCGACCGGTGCGTCGAGTTATTTAAAACGCATCACGCAGACCGAGTTTTACAATCCCGTGCCTACAGCATCAAGCACGACCTACACCGACGCTGACAGCTATCATCTGGCGTCGAGCCCGCGTCTGCTCCGGCTGACAAAGGCTTCGGAGGTGCTGAACGCAAGCTCAACGCCGCAGTCACGCTCTGAGATCGTTTACGACTACACCGATTACGGCAGCAGCAACACGGTCGCGGGCAACGCCGTAACCACAAAAGTCTGGGATTCGATCAAAGGCAGCTACTCAAACCCGCTAACCTCCGGCAACTGGATCACGACCTCGGCGACCTACAACGGCTACGGCATGCCGACTCTGACGACGGATGCAAATGATGTGGATACGCAGATCACCTACGGTAATGTCACGGTCGGTGGATCACCGGTCACCGGCCCGTACCCGACACAGACAATCGTGGCTCACGGCACGGCTCTCGCGAGGACTACTACATCCGTTTATGACTTCTACACCGGCGTGGTCACGTCCACGACCGACGAAGACAATGACGTAACGAACGCAACCGAATACGATGATCTTGGCCGTCCGACAAAATCAATTACAGCGGTTGGAGATACTACTCACGAATCGTGGACAACAACCGAATATTATGACGATGACGATGAGAGGTTTGTCGTGGTCAAATCAGACCTTGAGGTAAAGGGTGACGGTAAAAAGGTTGCGGTGCAGTATTACGATCAACTAGGACGAGTGCGCCTTTCGAGGACCTTGGAGGATGCATCGACTCAAGTCCCCGATGACCCGTGCAGGACGACCGAGACCAGCTGCGCCGGAATAAAAGTTCAGACGCGGTACAAGTTCGCATCGGGTTACACCTATCAACTGACATCGAATCCTTATCGGGCGGATGAATCAGACGAAGAGACTGACCCAACAATGGGCTGGACGCTTTCGACGGCGTGGACCAGCGGCCTTCGTTCAGAGGTTCAAACATTTGAGGGGGCCGGATTACCGACAGAATTTGGCGGCAGCAATACAACTTCGACGGGGATTGTGAGAACAGATATTGATGCGGACAGGACCTTGGTTACGGATCAGGCCGGAAAACAGAGGATTAGCAAAACAAATGCGCTTGGACAGCTTAAAGATATTTGGGAAGTGATGTCCGCATCGGACGGGTCGACATCATCGGTCACATTCCCCGGTACAAGCATTGCTTACGGATATGCGACAAGCTATGAATATAACCCGCTAAACAATCTAACTACGGTCACGCAAGGTTCTCAGACGAGGACATTTGCTTACAGCAGTTTGTCGAGACTGACTAGTGCAACTAACCCGGAAAGCGGCACAATTGCGTACGAATACGACAACAACGGTAATCTGACCGAGAAAACCGATGCCCGTACGATCGCTACGACCTACACCTATGATGTTCTCAACCGGGTAACGGCTAGAGACTATGACGACTCGACGCCGGATGTCGATTACACCTACGGAACCACGGCGCCAAAGATCGGAAAACTGACAAAAGTTGAATCGAGTGTTTCGACAACGGAATACACGGGTTTTGACATCTTAGGTAGAGTGACCACCCACAAGCAAACAACTGACGGTAACGATTACACGATCGGCTACACCTACAATTTGTCGGGTGCGCTGATCGAGGAAACTTATCCGTCTGGCCGCGTTGTTAAGAATGTGCTTGATAACAACGGCGAGCTTGAGATAGTGCAGAGTAAGAAAAACTCATCTGCCGGTTATTGGAACTACGCTGAGAATTTCACCTACAACCCAGCCGGTGCTGTGACCGCGATGCAGCTTGGAAACGGGCATTGGGAATCGACTACGTTCAACTCCCGATTACAGCCGACGCAGATAGCTTTGGGAACCACGGGTACGAGCACCCTCGCTTATGATCTGCTCAAGCTGAACTACACATACGACAATGGAACAGCCAGTACGAATAACGGCAATGTGATGTCGCAGACGATTACGGTTCCAGGTCTTACGCATCCGTTTATCCAGAGTTATACCTACGACGAATTGAATAGACTCAAGACTGCAACTGAAACTAACAGTTCAACGCAGACTTGGAAACAGTCGTTCACGTTCGACAGATATGGGAACAGGCGATTCGATGAGTCGAACACAACAATACCAGAATCATTCTCAAATCCTGCGGTGTCAAATCCCACAATTTCCACTGCGAACAACCGTTTGACGTCAAGCGGTTGGGCGTATGACTCAAGCGGTAACACCACTGGCGATCCGAACGGTGATACTTTCATCTATGATGGTGAAAATAAACAGGTTGAAGTCAAAAACTCATCAAATGTAACTATCGGGAAATATTGGTACGACGGTGAAGGCAAGCGCGTGAAGAAAGAGGTTCCCGGAACCAGTGAAGTAACGATCTTCGTGTATGACGCCGCAGGTAAGTCGATAGCCGAATACTCAACAGTCGTCGAAACTACAAATGCGCAAGTCGCTTATTTAACCAACGATCATCTCGGCTCACCTCGAATAAATACGGAAGCAAATGGCACCGTAACTGCGCGACATGACTACCACTCATTTGGGGAAGAAATATATTCCACTCAACGTACTACTGGACTAGGATATGATTTAGATACGGTAAGAAAACAATTTACTGGATACGAACGTGATGGTGAGACCGAATTGGACTTTGCTCAGGCTAGGATGTACGCGAATAAGTTAGGGCGATTTTCTGTTCCCGATCCTGAGAATGCAGGTGGAAGGTCAAACGAACCTCAAACGTGGAATGCCTATTCGTACGTGGTAAATAATCCGCTGAATCTCACAGACCCTACTGGTTTAGCTTACGTTAGAAAGGGAGACGCCATTTATTGGGTTGACGATAATCAATGGGATAATTGTCAAAAAAGCAAGAGCTGTAAGAAAAAATACAAGGACTATACCTATATCCCATATGGAACTGAAATTACCGTACCCGGGGATGAAGAAGGTGAGTTATATGCTTATGCTGGCCAAAGGGTAACGCTCGAACGTGGTCGGCGGGTAGCTCCGGTTTCTAGCGGGTCGGGAGATGATGGGCCATCCGCCGTAAATCGAATGGCTAATGGTTTCGAAAATAGAGCAATGTGGTTCTGGCGGCCAGTAATTTACGGGGCGGGAACAGTTGTTACCGGCGTATTTGGTGCACCAGTGACTGGAGCTGTAACTGGCGTAAACTATTTTGCACTTGCAAGAGCCGCACAGATAAGACAGGCCGGACAATTTGCGTTTAATCGAGCGTCAGGTGTAATTGCTGAAAGCCAGGCTACTAGTGAACTTGCCCTCTCGGGATACAATATAGTCGGAACCCGAGTGTCTGCTAATGTTCCAGGGAATGGAAGGCGAGTTATGGATATCGTGTTGGACTATAATGGCCAATTGTTCAATATCGAAGTGAAAAGCGGGGGTGCTGTCAGGAATACAACCCAAATAACTAAAGATGCGGCGATGCAACAAGGAGCAAAACTGGTGGGACGAAATGCCGGCGAGTTGAGTGGAATAACCCGCGATATCAAGACGATAGTTTATCAAATGCCATGAACGAAGAACGAGAAAATCTGAAGAGACTTCGGAAGATGTTTCAGGCCGCGTTTGCTGAGAGAATGAATGTCTACGGCTTTGACCGGCGGGGCGGAGGAATGTATTACCGGAAGACCGATTTCGGACGAAAAGGAGTTATGATTTTGGATAACATACGGCTTGGAACCCTTCAAGTTTCAGCGAATATGGCCGTCACTCTGACTGATGTCGAGGCTGCCTTGTTCGAGTACAGAACGAAAATTCGTGGCGATAAGGATGAAAACAAACCTAACATACAAACTGTCTCTAAGAATTTGGGCAACATTAAGATTGGTATGTATAGATATTGGAACAACTACAATGACGAGGATATCGCGGAAACGATCGACTCAATAGAAGTTCTCGTGAGGGATTATGGGCTAGCATTTCTTGAAACAGTCGATACGCCTGAGAAAGTTCTTAAGGAGATTCTGGAGACCACGAGACGAAAAACAAAATTGGGTCATCCAACCTACTGGTGGGAGAAGGGGTTTGTTCTTATGATGTTGTTAAAACGCCGGGACCTTTTTGATGAGTATCTTCCTATCTTTGATAAACGTGTTGAAAATACTAGCACTGTCATGAGCGACTATGTGCGATTTCGGGATTGGATAAAGTCAAATCAGCGCTGGAATGAGGTTTCCTGATTTCAAAAGTTGCCTTCGGGGTATTGGAACTACGCCGCGAATTTTACTTACAATCCCGCGACTGCTTTAACCTCAATGCAGCTTGGCAACGGGGTTGTGGGAACCAGTTCAATACGCGGCAACAGGTCACGCAGCTAGGGCTTGGGATCGTGGCGACGGACACGAGTCATTGGACGATCGACTATGAGTTTGGCGAGCTGCAAACAAACGGTACGGTTGACGCGACAAAGAACACCGGCAACATTGGCAAGCAAACGCTGACAGTGCCGGGAACGAACTTTGTTCAGGCTTATAAATACGACCCGCTTGATCGATTGACTGAGGCTAAAGAAACCACCAGCACGACGCAAAACTGGATACAGCAATTCGAATATGATCGTTACGGCAACCGGACGAGCTTTAGCCAGACTATCGGCAGCACGACCACGACCTCAACCCCGAGCATTGACGCGAGCACAAATCGATTCAGCGGCAGCCAGGGCTTTACATACGATGCTAACGGCAACATTACCCAGGACGCCGACCCGCTAAACTCGCATGTCCGTGCGTTCACCTTTAACGGCGACAATAAACAGACTCAGGTCACGGATGTCACAAACTCAAACCATGTAGTCGGCACCTATTACTACGACGGCGAAGGCAAACGCGTCAAAAAAGTCACCGATACCGAAACCACGATCTTTGTCTATTCCGCCATAAAGCTGGTTGCGGAATACTCAACAAACGTCGCTGCTGCCCAAGATGCAAAAATCTCATATACGACAGCAGACCATTTGGGAAGCCCTCGTGTCCTTACTGACCTAAACGCACAAGTCACGTCACGCAGAGACTTTATGCCGTTTGGCGAAGAGATCGTTCAGAACGTCGGCGGCAGGACTTCCGGGTTGCAATACGGCTCAACCGATGACGAAGTGCGCCAAAAATTCACCGGATACCAAAAAGACTCCGAAACATCGCTCGACTTTGCGGAGGCAAGAATGTATGAAAATCGTTTCGGGCGATTTACGGCTGTTGATCCCTTATTAGCTAGTGGACAGTCAGCGGCTCCGCAAACATTTAATCGATACTCCTACGTTTTGAACAATCCTACGGCCTTTACCGATTCTAGCGGACTGGTTCCCGAATGGGTACAAAAGGATGGCGAGGTCTTTTATGATAGCCGGGTTACCGATCAGACTAGCGCAACTGAGTTATATGGGGAAGGTGCGAAATACCGGCCGAATGGCGACCAATATACATCGACAAATAAGACAAAGATTGAACTGGGGGATTTAGGATTTTTCAAAGAAGATGGAGTAATTAAAACGAACGGGGACAGGGCTGAAAACGCTCCGACGCCTCAATCAGTAGACTATTCAGACGGAATAATGATGGGCGGACTCGCGATTTCGGGTGGCCTTATTGCCGATGATGTAACGGGAATTGGGATTGCGGACGATCCGCTGATTCCGGCTGTGCTTGCGGCAACAACTGTAAGTTATATGGTGGCCAAAATGGCTTATGAAATTTCAAAAATACAAGAGCGGCCACTCGGGCCACAAGGGGTGCAGTATTCACTAAGAGCAACAGAAAACGGAGCTTATACTTGTTATAATTGCGCTATAGGCTCAATGAATCTAAAAGTTGGTGATGTTTGGAGGTACGGTGAAACCACAAATCCGACAACTAGGTATTCAGATCCGGAGTTAGGTCGGGTAGCGGGCAGGCGTGTCGAGCAAATTAATGAGTTTTCTGGGAATCAGGTAGAAATCAAAATTGCTGAAAAAGTAAAGATTTACGCTTACTTTGCAACCCATGGTCATTTGCCACCAGGAAATAAGATATTTAGGTAATTATGAAATTTGCACTTACAGTTGAGGCATCGGAAGGAGTGGCTGATAAGACACGATTAATTAATGATTTATCCGATAACTTATCTACTTTTCTTTTGGGAAAAGAGTATGGCAATGATGTCATCCAAATGTATATTAGGATAATATGTGTCGCGCCTGAGTTTGAATGGTTTTCTACAGTAAGAAAACCGAGGTACAAATTCTACGAAACGCACGTCAGAGACGGAGTAGAAATTGTGGAGGATAGATTGTTCTCATTCTCCAGAAAAATTGACTATGAAAAATTTCGGATTCAGTCTGACGATCAGAATGTAAGAATGCTTGCGGATGAGATAGCCCAATCGTTGGCAAATTTAGAAAGCCTGCCGAAGAAAGTAAAGGATTTTGACAAAAAACGATTTAGGGATGACCTGCAAATGTTTCTGAAAAATGTTAGGTACGTAAGCTGACTTTAGAGCACAAAAGGGCAGAGATAAAGCGCTGTTGGCGGGGAATCACAGTAGAAACCAGCCACCACGAATAGGGTCAACCCGACTATTCGACAATAATTCTATATTATAGAGATTATAGGCTTCGCATTACGCGAAGCCTTTTTGTTATTTGACCGCCTTGATGCGGTTGCGGCTGAGGTCGGTTTCGTTTATTGATTCGAGGGTCTCGTGGACCTTGGCGTAGATGCCGTCGGGGTCGAGGCCGTAGTGGGCGAGGAGTATTTTGGGGTCGCCGTGGGTGACGATCTCGTCGGGGACGCCCATGCGGACGACGCGGATCTTGTCGGCCAGGCCGTTTTCCTCGAGCAGTTCGAGCACCGCCGAGCCAAAGCCGCCGGATAGATACGCGTCTTCGACGGTGACGATCAGGCTCTTGGTGCCCGCGAGGTTTTTAATTAGCTCAGCGTCGAGCGGTTTGACGA
>JBEBGA010000448.1:0-2154 GCA_040081695.1 Pyrinomonadaceae bacterium | reverse complement strand
GCGCAAGCTAACGCACGGTACCTTGTAAAAATAGGATTCCTCGGGCGCCGTTCCGGAATCCGAAAGGATGCAGTAGCTATCCCGCAAGAGCCGATTAAAATCATAAAAGCCCAGCGGCGCCATTACACGGACACCTTTTGGCAGCCGCGTCTTGCCGATTTTGCTCCGTGTGCGCGGGTGCATCGGATAGATGACTTCTTTTTTGAATGTGCGATAGAGCTGGCCCAACGCATCCATGATCGCCTGCAGGTGGACTGGGTTGTCCACGTTTTCGCTGCGGTGCGCAGTGACGATAAAGTAGTCTTTTCGTTTCAGCCCCAACCGACTGAGCACGTTGCTTTTCTGAATTTGCGGTAGAAACGCGCGCATGGCTTCAAACGTCGGGTTTCCGGTGATGAATATTTTTGACGGGTGAATATTTTCCCGCATGAGGTTTTCGCGGTGGTATTGGTTAAACGGCAACAATACGTCGCTCATATGATCAATGAGTATTCTGTTGCGTTGCTCCGGCATCCGCTTGTCCCATGCCCTGAGTCCGGCTTCCATGTGGAATATCTTGACGCCCCGATGGGAGGCCGGCATTACGGACAATCCGGAGTAAGTATCTCCCAGGATCAACAGCGCATCCGGCTTTATTTTCTCCATCAGCGCATCCGATTTGGCGACCACATCGGCCACTTCGCGCCCATAGCTGCTGGTGTCTATCCCGAGTTGATAATCGGGTTCGCGCAGCTTGAGGTCACGGAAGAAAAAATCTTTTAGTTCCGGCGTAAAGTTCTGGCCGGTATGAACCATGATGTGATCGAAATTAAGCTCGTCGAGCTTTTTGAGCGTCGACCACATTTTGATCATTTCCGGGCGAGTTCCGAAAATCGAAAGTACTTTCATGTTGTTCTCGGTTTGGTAATGTTAAAGGCTATCGTCGGTATAACGTCGCGGCGGTTATCCGGACTGGGGATGGGAAACAAGGCGAACCTCGGGCAGCGGCGTGAGCAGTTTGCCTCCGTGGTCAAGATAATCTTTGCAGTGTCTCGCAATTTCGTTGAGATATCCCCAGGCGAATACCAGAAGATAGTCGGGTTTTTCTTTTGAGAGGCTGTCGCGAGACCAAATTTCAATATGCGAGCCTGGCGTAAAATATCCCCATTTCGCGGAAGCGTCGTCGATCATGAATTCCACGTGATCATTCGTAATGCCGCAATACTGGAT
Organism: Pyrinomonadaceae bacterium; assembly: GCA_040081695.1. Taxonomy (GTDB): domain Bacteria; phylum Acidobacteriota; class Blastocatellia; order Pyrinomonadales; family Pyrinomonadaceae; genus OLB17. Next base: position 945 of record JBEBGA010000448.1, on the reverse strand, counting down.
GATGGTGTTAGCGCGCCCCGATGCGCCGTAGCCCGCGACCCGCAGTCCCTTGTCGCGCGCGTTTTCCAAAACGGACATTAACTGCCGTCTGCGGAGGTCAATTTCGTCGGCAAAGCGTTGGAATGACTCCAGGCGATCATAACCTCTTTCCAGTTCTTCTTTTCTAAGGCGCGTAACGTGCTCGGTAATTGCCAATGCACGCCGACTGGTTTTCTTGCAAATGTAGAACCGCATGGAGCCACCGTGAATGGCAATTGCCTTGAGATCAAACACGATCAGTCCATGGCGTAAAAGATGGTTTTCAAGCGCGATCAGGGAATAATAATAGAGGTGCTCATGGTAAATCATGTCGTACTGCAGGCCGTTTATCACGCTGCCGAGATAGTGGGCTTCAAATACAAATACGCCATCGGTATCGAGCAGTTCTGCGACGCCCTTGGTCACGTCATTTATATCGGGAATATGTGCGTAAACATTGTTGGCCACGACCAGTTGCGCGGGCCCGTGTGCTTCGCGTATTTCCCGCGCCACACTGCTGCTAAAAAAGGTGTTAATGAGCGTTATTCGCGGGTCATTGATGGTGTTAACAATATTGGTCGCTGGATCGACGCCAATAACCGTGCGAATTCCGTGATTCGCGAGCGGCTTGAGCAGAATGCCGTCATTACAGCCGATCTCCACCGCGGTGGCCTGAAGCGGGTCCAGGAATCGAGGCACCACTTCATTGGCGTAGTCGACAAAATGGTCCCGAAGGGACTGAATAGCGGATGAAAAATAAAAATAGTTTGCGAAAAGTATCGACGGATCTACTATGTCGATTACCTGCAAAGCAAAGCAATCCGTGCAGTAATGCACCCGCAGTGGAAAACGTTGCTCAGCCTGAAACCCCGCCGGCTTGATGAACGCGCCAGCCAGCGCGACCGAGCCAAAATCAACGATTTTCTC
>JBEBGA010000116.1:0-8466 GCA_040081695.1 Pyrinomonadaceae bacterium | reverse complement strand
CTCGTCAAAAAGATCATCGCCGAACACCGCGTCACGTCGTGCATCCATTTTGCGGCGTATGCATATGTCGGCGAATCGGTCACCGACCCGGCGAAATATTTTGCAAATAATACGGTTCAGACCAATGAGCTTCTAAATACGCTGATCAGATCGGATGTAAAAAACATCGTGTTTTCATCGACCTGTGCGACCTATGGCGATCCGCAGCAGATACCTATCAGCGAAACACACCCGCAAAAACCGGTAAACCCATACGGCTGGTCAAAGTTTATGACCGAGCGGATACTCGAAACCTACGACACGGCATACGGCTTGAAATTCGTTGCTCTGCGATACTTTAATGCCGCCGGTGCGACGGAGAAATGCGGCGAGCATCATGACCCGGAAACACATCTGATACCTATTATATTAAACACCGCTAATGGCGAGCAGCAGTTCGTTCCGGTCTTTGGCGACGATTATGCTACGCCGGACGGCACGTGCATCCGCGATTACATCCACGTTGCCGACCTCGCAGATGCTCATATCCGTGCTCTCGACTATCTGGCTGATGGCGGGGAATCGACCCACATTAATCTCGGCGACGGCCAAGGCTTTTCTGTTTATGAAGTGATTGAGGCCGCACGAAAGGTCACCGAACGGTCCATAGAGGTGCGAGTCGATGCCCGTCGGGCTGGCGACCCTGACCGCCTTATCGCCGACGCCGCAAAGGCTGCCGATGTGCTTGGCTGGACGCCTACAAATTCAGGGATCGAGATGATCATCCGCTCAGCCTGGGAATGGAAACAAGCAAACCCGCACGGCTACGCCGACTGATCCGCACGTCTGTCAATTGGACTAACTTAAAGGCTTTTGCGAAAATGATTGAACCTTTTGCAGTTCAATAATTCGCATTGATTAATGATGGCCAATAATCTCGCCGGGTTCGAAAACATCCCCCAGACGATACCGCATTTTTGCTTCGAATCATTTCGACGGCACAATAAATCGGACGCGCTCGCGTATAAGATCGAGAATACTTGGAACTACATCAACGGCGACGCGGCTATCGAGCGTATCAAACGAATCGCCATGGGTCTTGCCGTACTGGGCGTAAAAGAAGGTGATCGCGTAGCAATTATTTCTGAGAATCGCCCCGAATGGTCGTTTGTCGATCTCGCAATACTTTCGCTGCGTGCCGTCAACGTTCCCATTTATACAACTCAGGCCGTCGAGCAAATACGATTCATCCTTGAAAATTCGGGTGCCAAGATGCTGTTCGTCTCAGGCAAAAAGCTTTGGAAACATGCCGAAAATGCGATCCGCAGTGTTGAGCGTATCGAGAAGCTTGTTTTCTTTGATACCGACGGACGCCCCGACGATGACAGCCGTGCGATCACGCTGGCCGAGGTCGAAAAGGCCGGTGATGAGCACCGCAAGATCGACGCTGATGTTGTCGATCGCTCTCTCGCCGCGATCGAGACGACCGATCTTGCGACCATAATATATACATCCGGCACGACGGGCGAGCCAAAGGGCGTGATGCTGTCGCACGAAAATTTTGTCTCGAACATCGTCGCTATTTCAGGAGGCTTGCCGATACGCTCGACCGACCGAAGCCTCGCCGTGCTGCCGCTGTCGCATATTTTTGAGCGGACGGTGTTTTACGTTTTATGTGCTAACGGCGTGTCGATTCATTATTGTGCTGCGTTCGACCAGATCGCCTCGCATCTTCAAGAGGTCAAGCCGACCATCATGACCGCCGTGCCGCGTCTGTTTGAACAGGTTTATCACAAGATAGTTAAGAAAGGTAAAACGGCGGGCGGCTGGAAAACAAAGCTTTTTGATTGGGCTCTGGTCGTCGGTCAGGAATATTGGGCCGTCAAGGATAACCACGGTAGCGTGTCACCTTCGCTAGCGGCAAAACACGCTCTTGCAAACCGGCTCGTCTTTTCAAAATGGCGTGACGGCGTTGGCGGGCATTTGCGGTTTTTTGTTTCGGGCGGAGCCCCGCTGTCGAAAAAACTGTCGTATGCTTTTTGGGCCGCCGGTATCCCGATCTTACAAGGCTACGGCATGACCGAGGCGTGCGTTACCTGTGCCAACCGGCCCGAGGACAGCAAGGTTGGCTCGATCGGAACGCCATTCGAAGGCATCGAGATGAAGATCGCTGAAAAAGACAGCGAGGTCCTGATTCGCGGTAAAAACGTGATGCAGGGCTATTACAACAACCCCGAGGCGACCGCTCTTGCCATCGACGACGAAGGCTTTTACCACACCGGCGATGTCGGCTATGTCGATACGGACGGCCATTTTTTCATCACCGACCGCATCAAGGACCTTTTCAAACTCTCAAACGGCAAATACGTCGCACCTTTGCAAGTCGAGAGCCTCCTTAAGCAAAGCCCGCTCGTTTCGCAGCCGGTCGTTGTCGGCAGTGGACGCAAACAGGTCGGGGCCTTGATTGTGCCAGATTGGGATGCGTTGAAAGAAGTGATGAAAGACGATGGCGTTGACGTGTCAGGCACGCGCGAAGAGCTGTGCGAAAACCCGCAGTTCATTAAACGCGTCCAGCAAGACGCCGTAGAACTCACCCGCGAACTCAGCGACTACGAACGCGTCAAACGCGTCTATCTACTCCCTCGCGAATTTTCCATCGACAAAGGCGAAATGACGCCCACCCTCAAGATCAAGCGAAACGTCATCGACGAAAAATACGAAGAAGCTATAGACGAGATCTGCGGTAGTTAGGCCTTATCCAAGATCAGATCCGTTTTTTCTTTTAGCAGGGAATTGAGCGAGCCCGTATCGCCGTGACGGTTTTTGAGCAAGGCTTCAGCAAGTTCGAATAGAGGTGCGGGTATTTCAGCGATCTCATCCGCATTTGTTTCATCGCGGCCTTGGGGGTAAGTGGAATAGAATTCGACCTCGGCTTCGCAAAAATCGCAGCTCCCCAGATGGCGGCCGATCTCGCTGCCGCGTAAGCGGGGCAGATCGCCGTTTTGATATTCGAGCAATTCGTTTGACGAGGGACAATCCTCGTTTTTAAAGAAACCTGTCATCTTTGATGAGACCATAGTACACATTTCGACCTTGTACGCTGACGACCAGCGGTGCGGACCTATTCTTTGTTACAACAAAAGTAAATCTGTAATGGCGGTTTCGTTCCAAAACTTCGCGAACAAATTTTTGAAAAAGCGGTAAAATCCGACGTTTTAACAGTAAAATAGTCTCACAAACCACTTATTATCAATGGTTTAGAGCAAGTGTATAAAAAATATACAATATTGCAAAAACTTGTTGTTCAAACTGACAATATTTGCTACTATCTTAAATGTAGGTGGTGAGCAGCATTTATCTCACTCCTCCAGATGATCAGATCGACCGCCATTAACCGCTGTTGGTCACGCCAAATCTCTACTACCCCAAAAATTAGCTCAGAACTCGAATTGTGTTCGCAACTCGTATGCCACCCGTGTGCATCGAAGGTCGGCTTGTCTGCAACGCTCGCGGATAAGTGACACAGCTTCAAACAAAGATCTGAGCCGCTTGGAAAAGGACATTTCAATCGGAAAGGCTGAATTATGAGTGAAGTAAAAACCAAGGATCGATTGCCCCGATCGGCCTCACATAAACAGATCAAAGTCGGCAAGTGGAACGACAGTCTCAAAACATCTGATGTAAATCAGATATGGATCGAGCTGCACCGCATAGTGTCGTCGCACCCACTGGTCAGGGCCTCAAAGCGTGCCGGCTTTTTGGTCGAAGAGGGAAAGCACAACGCTTACACCGACCTCACCCAAGAGCTTTTTGTCGCTCTATTGTCGAAAGATCGCTTTCAGCATTACATCGACACCGAGATGTCCGATCCGGAGATCGAGGCAGAGATCAGCCAGATCGAGCTGACCAACATGCTCACGGCTGAGCTCAGAAAACGCTACCCCGAGTCGTATCGTCTCGCCCGCCGCATCTCGACGCTCATACAGACAAGCGCTATTTTCAAACGTTTTGACAACGTCGATAATCCCGAGGCTCACCGTCGTTTGGCTGATCGTCTATACGGCCTGTCGGACTGGAAACTGCAAAAATCACGCCGTGACGTGCAGGAAATGGATGTCCGTGTGAAAGCAGTTTCATTCCAAAGCCGCGACACCCGAATGGTCGGCTGCACCGGGGACGCACAGATCGTCATTAGCAATCCTGAGCTCGAAAAACTGATCGTCCGCGTGCTCAAAGCAATCGATTCACCCGTCGATGTCCGTAGCTTACGTTCATTCGTCATGTCGCGACTACCGATCATGGATATTCATCTCGTGCCCGTCGGTAGCGGCAGCGGCGATGGTGATGACGATGACCGGATGCCATTCGAATTTACCGACACGCGCGAAACGCCCGAGGAAGACCTGCTTCGCAACGAAGCCGAGACTGCCGCCGCCGGTTTTGTCGATAACTTCCTCGTGACTCTAAACAAATCGGTCCGCGGGAAAGCCAAACAGTACGACCGCATGATCAACGTCCTGTGGCATTGCTACCTGATCTCTGACAGCGGTACGCAGCTTGAGGTCGCTGAGATGCTCGGGGTGTCCGATTCGCTTGTCTCGGATTACCGCAAACGCATCGAAGCCAATCTGCAGCAGCTTTCGTTCAACGGGGTCAACGAGGCCCGTCAGTTCGAAAAAGCCCTCAAACACAAGGTCCGCGACCTGATAACGATGGAAAAAGAAGAAGTTGCGGTCTAATAGCACTTTGCTTTCAACAGGTATGTTTTTAGTCGCTGCAGATGTCCATCGAAAGATCAAAAAGTAAGGATCACAGCTCATTGTCCCCGCTACCCAAAGCCGGCGGCACGGTCTCTAACGACCTGCCGCCGCTTCGGTCGTTTGGACAGTCTGATGATATGGGCCCCGAGCCGTCGGGCTTGCGAAATCTGCATCGTCGAAATGATGCCGACACCGCACCCGCAAATGAGCCGACGCAGACAAGATCTGAGGCGAATGTAGTCGTTAACACAACGACCGTCGCGACCGAACCCGCGAATAATCAAGGCCCCAACAACAAAGCTGAGAGAAAAGCGAAGCAGACCAAAAACGATCAGGCTCTCCTGACCTCAGACAGATGGCTCGCCCGTAACGGGCACACATTTACATACGTGGGCTTGTTCCTGTTCTCGATCATGGTGCTCTTCAGGCCGTATGAGATCGTGCCGGGACTGACGTTTCTTGCCTCGACGGCGTTCTATTTTGCACTGGCGACGCTTGCGATATATTTCCCGAGCCAGCTCGCAACCGAGGGCACGCTGACGACAATGTCCACCGAGGTCAAAGCCCTGCTTGCATTGACCGCTCTCTCGCTCCTAACGATGCCGATCGCCAGAAACCCCGGCATGGCGTGGGATACGTTTAACGATTCGTTTAGCAAATCGGTCATCATCTTCATCGTTCTGGTAAACGTTGTCCGCACGCGAAAGCGTCTTATGGGCATGATGTGGCTGTCGTTTGGCATCGGTATTTATCTGAGCATCTCGGCGTTGCAGCTCTATATGAGCGGCAAATTTACGGTCGAAGAATATCGCGTCGGCGTCGAGATCGGCGGGATGTTTGGCAACCCGAACGAAATGGCGATGCATTTTGTAATGATGACGCCGATCGCTTTTGCCATGGGCATCGCGGCCAAGAGCAAAGTCATGCGGCTCATCTATCTTGGCATGGGAGCCTTGCTTATCGGGGCAAACATGGTCACGTTTTCACGCGGCGGCTTTCTCGGTCTCGTCGCCTGTATGGTGTTCTTTGCCTTTAAGGTCGGCCGTAAATACAGGCTAAACGTGGCGATCGCGTCCATCCTGATCAGCGGCGTCGCAATGGTCGCAGCACCGGGCAACTATGGCCTACGAATGCTCTCGATCTTTATCCCCGGGCTCGACAGCGTCGGATCCAGCAATCAGCGCCAAGAGCTTTTGTGGCGTTCGCTCCTGGTGTCGGCACGCAACCCTTGGGGCATCGGCATCGGCAATTTCCCGATCGTCGGTATCCGCGACCTGCAATCGCACAACGCTTTCACCCAAGTTTCCGCCGAACTCGGCATCCTCGGCCTCGTCGCTTACATGATCTTTATGATCAGCCCGTTTCGCAAACTCAGTGCGATCGAACGCAAACATTTTGACCGCGACGAGTTTGACTGGTTTTATTACGTCTCGATCGGCCTGCAAGCGAGCATCGTCGGCTATTGGGTCTCGAGCTTTTTTGCATCCGTCGCGTACAATTGGTTCATCTATTACCTGATCGCGTACGCGGTGGCATTTCGTAGAATTTACAACATCGAGCATCCGGCTGACGAAGCCGAGACCGCCCCCGTGACAGGACAGCAGCCGATATTGGCAACATGATATTTACAGCGGAACAAATAGCATTTTGGTTGTGCATCGGCGTACTCGCGTATGTCTATGTCGGCTATCCGCTGCTCGTTCATCTCGTAAGCCGCATCTTTCCAAAGCCCGTCACGAACGGCGAGATCGAACCAAAAGTTACGGTCCTCATCACCGCGTTTAACGAAGAAAACGACATCCGTGCAAAGCTCGAAAACACGCTCTCGGTCGAATATCCGGCCACAAAACTCGAGATCATAGTCGCCTCGGACGGCTCGACCGACGGAACCGATGAGATAGTAAAAACCTTTGCGGATCGCGGCGTGATCCTCTTTCGCCAAGAGGGCCGCGTCGGCAAAACGACGACGCAAAACAACGCCGTCGAACAGGCCACCGGCGACATCATTCTCTTTTCCGACGCGACAACGCTTTATACAACAGATGTTTTCCGCCGCATCTTGCCGCATTTTGCGGACGAGACCGTCGGCTGCGTCGCCGGGCGTTTGATCTACGTCGATGACGCTAGCACGATCGTCGGCAGCGGTGCTAAGAGCTATTGGAACTACGAGACGTTCATCAAAACCGCCGAATCAACGGCGTGTTCGCTGATCGGTGCTTCGGGTTGTTTGTATGCGGTGCGTCGAGCGGCTTACGAACCGATGTACGCCGAGGCTTGCTCCGACTTCCTGATCTGCATCAACCTTTACCGCAACGGGCTCCGCAGCATTTTCGCCCCGGACGCCGTTTGCTACGAACATACAAACAGCCGCTCCGACGACGAACTCAGCATGCGCGTCCGCGTAATATCGCAGACCTTTACCGATCTCTGGCGAAACCGCGACATGCTCAATCCGCTGAAAAGCGGCTTTTTCGCCGTCCAGCTCATCTCGCACAAAGTCCTGCGGTACACGGTGCCGTTCCTGCTTTTCGCACTGCTCGCCATCAACGCCGCACTCGCCGCCGAGTCGGTCTTCTACGCCGGAACGTTCGCACTCCAATCGTTGTTTTACGTGCTAGCGTTCGTTGGGTGGATAATGGAACGTGCCGGTCATCGGCTTAGCCTACTCGCAATGCCGCTCTATTTTGTCCTCGCCAATCTCGCTTCCGCCGTCGCCTTTTACAAATTCTTGCGCGGCGAACGCTACGCCCGCTGGGAACCGATCCGCAGCTCACGATAATGTCCGAACCCGTCACAAATCACATAAGCAAACGCGTCGGCCGCAATGTCTTTGACACGCCGCCGAAGATTTCGGTCGTCATCCCGGCGTATAACAACGCCGACATGATCGCCGAGACGCTTGATTCTGTCGTGGGGCAAAAGTTTCGCGAGCACGAGATCATCGTGGTCAACGACGGCTCGCCCGACACCGAAGCTTTCGAACGCGCGATCCGCAACCATCTCGAAGAGATCATCTACATCCGCCAGCGTAACCAAGGAGCCGGCCCGGCCCGCAACACTGCCATCGAACACGCCCGCGGCGACATCATCGCGTTTCTCGACGGCGACGACGTCTGGATGCCCGATTTTCTCGCCTCGCAATACGTCCACATGAACCGCAACGGCCTCGACATGGTCTATTGCGACGCCATGCTCATCGGCATGAACTCCGCCCTCCGCCGCACGTTCATGGAAACCGCTCCGTCCGTTGGCGACGCCGATTTCAACGCCATCCTCGACCTCCGCTGCAACGTCATCACGTCCGGCGTGATGGCAAAAAAAGAGTTCATCGTCGCGGCCGGTATGTTTGAGACCGAGCGTGTGCGGGCACATGATTTTCACCTCTGGCTGCGAATGGCGAAAGCCGGTGCGAAGATCGGCTATCAGACAAAGCCCCTGCTCAAATACCGCGTCGAAACCAGCGGCCTCTCCGGCGATAGCATCAGCCGCGTCGAACGCGAGCGTGACGCTTTCGTCCGCGTGATGAATACCATCGAGCTTGACGCGGAGCAGCGTGATATCGCAACAAAACGCATAGCGGGCCTCGAAGCCGACCTCGCCGTCGAGCAAGGCAAATCCTACCTCCTCAGCGGCGATTACCGCGAAGCCGCCCTAGCTTTCCGCGTCGCCAACCGCCACCGCCGCTCCCTAAAACTCTCAGCCATCGCTCTCGCCGCCCGCCTAGCCC
>JBEBGA010000115.1:0-8483 GCA_040081695.1 Pyrinomonadaceae bacterium | reverse complement strand
GGTTGTATCGCTGCCTCTCGTACCCGGGTTCTCAACGAGCTCGATAGCAGAAAAGATGGGTCAAAGTGAAGACAATTCAAAAAATGAGAGCAGCTCAATTGCCGCAAGGTCGCTCAACGAACATCTCGATATTTTTCAGGCTGTTCTACATTCCAGCGAGGAAACTATCAGAGCATGTGCCGATTTGCTGCTGGATACCTTTAAAAAAGGAAACAAAGTGCTCATCTGCGGGAATGGTGGCAGCGCCGCGGACGCTCAACACATTGCGGCGGAGTTTGTTGGGCGGTATGAGACGGAACGGCGGGCTTTGCCAGCGATAGCCTTGACGACTGACACGTCGGCTCTCACCGCACTCGCCAATGATTACGATTTCGAACGTATTTTCGCCCGTCAGGTTGAGGCATTAGCAGTCGATGGCGATTGTCTAATAGCGATCAGCACAAGCGGGAATTCACGCAATGTAATAGCGGCCGTTATGGAAGCAAGACGAAAGGGTGGCAAGATCATCGGTATGACCGGAGCGGCAGGCAAAAAGCTGGCTTCGTTGTGTGATGCTTGTATTATGGTCCCTTCGGAACGTACCGCCCGAATACAAGAGGCCCACATTACTATTGCTCATATATGGTGTGAGATGGTCGATGCCGCATTTCCCGCAAAATAACCTGCAATGAATATCTTAGACAGCTTTGCCAAAACCAAGGTCCTCGTGATCGGTGATGTGATACTCGACCGCTATTGGTGGGGCCGCGTCAGTCGCATCTCGCCTGAGGCCCCGGTGCCGGTAGTCAAGATGGAAAATATGACGCTCGCGGCGGGCGGAGCGGCTAATGTTGCGGCGAACGTTGCCGGTCTAGGACCAACTCCTTTATTAGTAGGGGTGATCGGTGACGATACCGAAGGTAAAATGTTTCCCGAGGTACTCAGCAAGGTCGGGGTTTCGCACGAACATCTTATTAAGATAGCCGGGCGCCAAACTACTGTTAAAACACGCATCATCGCCCACAGTCAGCAAATGGCCCGCATTGATCAGGAAACTGATGTAAATTTGTCGGCTAGCGACGAGGAATCGGTTTGGGCAAACATCGAGCCTTTAATAAAGCAAGCCAATGCCGTCGTTGTTTCAGATTACGCCAAAGGTTTTTTGAGTGATGCTTTGTTGAGGAGAATTATCGACGCGGCTAATGGTGTCAGTGTTCCGGTTCTAGTTGATCCAAAGGGCAAAGATTACACAAAATATCGTGCTGCCACATTATTGACACCAAACCGCCGTGAAGCAGCCGATGCATGCGGGCTCGAAGAAAATACACAGCAAATGGTCGACATCTCAGGAGATCAATTGCTCTCGGACCTCGACCTTGATAGCGTCCTTATCACACAGGGAGAAGACGGAATGACGCTGTTTCGAAAAAATGGCGAACCGTTTCATCTAGATACGCTCGCCCGCGAGGTCTATGACGTTACCGGTGCAGGCGATACAGTAATAGCATCGCTTGCTGTCTCGATCGGTTCCGGAGCCGATCTTGAGACCGCTGCCAAAATCGCCAATACCGCCGCCGGATTAGTTGTCGAACAAGTCGGCACAACGGCCATATCGCTCAACCAATTACAAAAAGCGTTATCTGACAATATTTAAGCCCATGAAAGTAATGACCGTCTTTGGGTCCAGGCCGGAGATAATCAAACTCAGTTTGATCTTAAAGGTGCTCGACCAGCACTCCGAACACATCGTTGTTCAGATAGTGGCGAATACAGAAAGGGAAATGTGCGACGACCTGATCCGTGATCTCGAGATACGTAAGCCTGATTATCAATTGGGCATCGAAACCGCCCCAAACAACAGCGATCAACTTTCATCACAATTAAGAAGTATTATTGCTGAACACGATCCGGACCGCATCCTGGTATCCGGAGGCTCAACAGCCGCACTTGCCGCAAGCTCCGTCTCTGGCAGATCAACACCCGTATTTCATATGGAAGCGGGCACCAGGTCTTTTGACAACAACGCAGACGACGACAGCCGCGTATCGGTAGATCATACGAGCTCGATCCTTTTACCTTATACAACCAGGGCCATGAACAATCTGATCCGAGAGGGTATCGAGTCCAAACGGATCTTTGTTACGGGTAACCCAATAAAAGAGGTGCACGATAGCTTTGCCGAGAGAATAGAATCGAGCGGAGTAATGAAAGGCTTGGGTGTTAAGCCTTTCGACTATTTTCTTGCAACGCTGCACAGATCAGAAAACATTGATACAAAAGAAAGTATTGAAAAAGTTTATGACGGGTTTGCAGCCGTAGCTACTAAATTCAACAAACCAGTCCTTGTTGCAGCTCACCCCCGCACTGTAGAAAAGCTGCAACTGCATGGAACGAGGCCAACCTCGCAGACGATACGGCTACTTAAGGCCCTAAACTTTTTTGATTTTGCGAAGCTCGCAAAAAACTCGCTCGCCGTTCTGACGGACAGCAGCACCGTTCAGGTCGAGTGCTCTGTATTTGGTATTCCTAATGTGACGCTCAGCCACTCAACGGATCGCCCCGAAACGATCGACTGTGGGAGCAATATTCTTTGCGGTATTGAGCCTGACGCAATCGTGAGGGCTGTCGAGCTTGCCATCGCCCAGCCCTCGGCTTGGACCGTACCTGCAGAGTATATGGTGTCTAATGTTTCACAGACGGTGAGCAGGATTGTTTTAGGACAAATTAGAATATGATCCCGGCTTCGACTCAAAACATGCAAACATCGGCTCGCCCATTCGACTTTGAGTGTTACGGGGTACACATCCGTATCGAAGGCAATGACCAGGCCATCGTAGATGAGGCCGAGAGGATTACCCGCAAAGCATTGCTAAATGATTTGCGTCTGATCACGTCTGAAGATCTTGACACCGTTTTTACCTTTACCGTCGACCCTAAAGGCATGATCTTCCTTGCACACGATGGCGAGACGATCGAATGGGGCGACGTCCCGGAGTATTTCTTTAACCATTTTAATAGCCTGATTCGCGTGGCCGTTGCAGAGCGTGCGGCGGATCGGCTTTTCATTCACGCCGGAGCCGTCGGTTGGAAGGGAAAGGCGATCATATTGCCCGGCACCAGTTTTGCAGGAAAAACAACATTAGTAGCTGAGTTAGTGCGAAACGGTGCGACCTATTATTCGGACGATTATGCAATATTTGATAGTAGCGGGCTGTTACACCCATTTCCCCGAACCTTGTCAATGAGGGCTGATGACGAGAAACACACACGGTTCGACCTGACCCCGACAGAACTCGGTGGTGTTATTGGTACGGAACCGCTTTCGGTAGGGACCATACTACTAACGGAATACAAGCCAGATGCACAATGGGATCCCCAAATACTGTCTAAGGGCAAAGGAGTACTCGAAATGATGCCCTTTACATTTTCTTTTGTGAATAGGCCCGATTTCTCGCTTGGCATCTTGAATAATATTGCAAGCCGTGCGATACTCGTTTCCAGTCTAAGAGGTTCCGCTGATAATTTTGCTAAAACCTTGCTCGATTTCGTTGACAAAAACGTAAATTGAGTTAGAATGACTTTGAATAGTTTTTTGTGTTATCTCACTATCGTTGACAAAAACGAAAACTGGGATACAATTGATTTACCTAAATTGTGCTTAACTAATTATCTAACGCTTGGAGGAGAAGATGAACAATCCGAATAATACGCAGAATCCGATGGCCCGACATAATGGTCTAGTGGTTCAAGAAATGCCCGACGAGGTACTCGTCTATGACATGGACACCAACAAAGCTCATTGTTTGAATCAGTCGGCTGCTTTTGTTTGGAAATCGTGTGACGGAAACAACACGGTTGGAGACATTGTTAAGCAGTTTGAAGCAAACGGAAATGGCAAGGTCACCGAGGATTTCGTATGGCTCGCCATTGACCAGCTAAACGAGAATGGCCTTATGGATGGCAAGATCGCACCTCGCTTTGAGGGTCAGTCACGCCGTCAGGTTCTCAAAACCATCGGATTGGCTTCGATGGTCGCTCTTCCGGTTATTGCGTCGCTAGTTGCTCCGCAAAAGGCCCTCGGCAGTCAGTCATGTACTTGTGCTGCGGCTCCTTGCCCGGCTTCTGGATGCGCAGGCACCACCTGTACCGCTGGCGTTTGCGTCGCACCATAACACACTAATTAGTTTTTAGTTAGAGATCATAAAGAGTAGTAAGGATGTAATATCTTTGCTACTCTTTTTTATTGTGACACAAGCCCAGCAGCCCCAAAAGTCAATGCTCATGGATCCGATCCGGTGGGGCCTTATAAAAACCAAAGCTCTAGAGGCTCGCGCCTGCCAAGCGTTTGCCCTATTTCGACAAAACGGGATCGAACCAATACTTGTAAAAGGGTTGGCAGTTGGACTTTATTACCCCAAAGATATTTTTCGAGATTCCGTCGATATGGATATTGCCGTATTAGCTACGGATCTTGACGCAGCTAAGCGTGTCGTCGAATCTGCCGCTGCAAAAGGCCTTGCGATCGATCTGCATCGGGAGTTGCGGCACTTAGACACGCTCGAATGGCAGGATCTTTTTTTAAATTCCAAGCTGATAGGTCTTGACAAAGGCAATATTCGCATACTTCGGCCCGAAGACCATCTACGGGTACTTTGTGTTCACTGGCTAACCGACGGGGGATCAAACAAGGATAGGCTTTGGGATATCTATTATGCTGTCGAAAACCGGCCTGCTGATTTTGATTGGGACCGTTTCATTAATGTTGTGGATCAAAAACGCCGACGTTGGATCATTTGCACGATCGGGTTGGCTCACAGATATCTCGGCTTAGATCTGACCAACACTCCAATTGAATCCGAAGCTAAGGATATCCCAAAGTGGATAATAAAAACTGTTGAAAAGGAATGGTCTACCGATACTCCTTTCAAGCCACTATTTGCTAGTATGACCAACCCCAAGCAATTTATTGCTCAGTTAAAGAAACGGCTACCACCGAATCCGATCACCGCTACCGTGCTGGTGAATGGCAGTTTTGATGCCAAAACGCGGATCTTTTATCAGATCGGCACGTCGTTCGTTCGCATAGGCCCGTCTATTGCTAACATTACCAGAGAAATATTTGCGAGGTTCAAATGAGCTACCCCCACATTGTTCTAGCGATCGAATCTGCAATCAATGGAGGTAGCCTCTCAATATTGCAAAACGGCGTAGAAATATCTCATTGGATCGGCTCTGCAAGTGTGTCTAAGGCTGAGGAGCTTTTAGTAAATATTGATGCAATGCTGCATTCTACCGGCATCTCTAAAACCGAGATCGATATGATCGCCGTCTCAGCGGGTCCGGGCAGTTTTACCGGAATCAGGATCGGGTTAGCGACCGCTCTGGGTCTAAAGAACGGGCTAGATATCAAGATGTCTAGCGTTTCGGCTTTGACCGCTATGGCCGACACTATTGAAAAGCATCGAATTCTAGTCGTAGCGGTTCCGACAGGGCGAAATGCTATTTGTATTCAAACATTCGAGAATAGCGGCACTGCATCATCCGTTTCAGAACCGCAAACAATAGCCGAAGAAGCTTTTTCGGAAATGCTTAGCACCAGGGCGGACACGCATTTTGTTTTACATGGATCTTTATGCCCACGGCTTGGTTCAGCGGTCTCGTTCACAGATATTGGAGTAAACATCGCTCGTCTGGTCGGTATCTACTGCACACAACGTCCGGTCGTAATCACCGAACCACTTTTTATCAGCAAAACTTTTTGATGCCGGACAAACATGACAACATCACAGATGAACTGCGTATCCGTACCGTAGATCGCTCCCATATTGCAGAACTGATCAGGATTGCCGATGAAACAAATCTCAGCTCTTGGTCCGCGCAAAACTACATCGACGAATTTCAGATGCCGGGATCGATAATGTTGCGTTTAGAGTCTGACGCAAATGTGACCATTGGGTTTGTTGTCGGCAGAATTGTCGAAGGCGGGATCATCGAAACTGAACACCAGGCTGAGATCTACAATGTCGCGATCGATCAACAACATCAGGGCAAAGGCTTTGGCCAGATGCTGTTCGATGCATTTCTCGCAAAATGCAAAGAAAATAAAGTCGTAAGTATCTGGCTCGAGGTACGCGAATCAAATGAAAAAGCGATAAGTTTTTACAAAAGCAATGGTTTTGAGCACGTCCAGAGCCGAAATAATTTCTACAACAACCCGCGCGAAGCGGCTCTTTTGATGAAACTTATTCTGAAATAATAATCCGCTTGATAATTTATTTGGATAGGTCTAGAATTGGATTTAAGCCTGTTACAAATTTCTTAAATTCGCATCAGGCCTAGAAAACTTTGATAAGTGAGGAAAAAACGCTATGGACATGTCAATAGCTGACCCGGTGAGAGACGAGTTGCTAAAGAGCAACAACGCCTTTCGCGAACTGGTACATCAGCACGAGGACTTCGAGAAAAGGTTAAGTGAGCTTGCTCATCTTACATATCCAAATGATGAGGAGCAGTTAGAGGAGATCACTCTTAAGAAAAGAAAACTTGCGATCAAAGACGAAATTTATACCATGATGCAGCAGCACGCCGTTTCACATTAGAAACAGTTTCGCTGCTCGATTTATTTTAAACAGACGGTGCGAAGCCCTTTGGTTCGCATCGTCTTTATTATTTGGGGCAGGAGCTAAGGCTGTGGGCATACGCGGCCGTGTCCGTGACCGTTAGAATAAGCCCGCCCATCATAACCGGATCGGCAGTCAACGTTTCGTCGGCACCAAGTGCGATCTGCCCTACGACCTTACCTTTTACAAGTTCGATCAAAACCACCGAATGGTCATCGACCGCCGATGCGATCATGTATTTGTCGTCGATAACGGCGATGTGAGCCGCACGCCCCGACAACCGCCGTTTCCACGCCAAACTGCCGTTGCTCGAATTAAGCGAATAAGCAAAATTGTCGTGCGACGTGACAAAAAGATTCCCGTTCACGGCTAGAATTTTTGAGATGGCTCCGCCGCTGCGAAATTTCCAAATTGGTTTTTCGCTGCCGGCGAGAAAAAGCGACACATTACCAAGCCCATCACCGACCGTCATGTCGCTCGCAGAAACACGTCCGACAGAGGAAACACCCGCATCGAGTTTTCGCATCGACAGTATCTCACCGGTGGCGAGCATGATCGTAAACGCCTGTTTCGCCGTCGAGCCGACCACGACCGCGTCGCCGCCAAATCTTGGCTCCCCAGCAAAACCCTCAGCGATCTCGCGTTTCCATCTGGCCGTTCCATCCTTGATATCCAGCGATTGAACGGCGCCGCTGCTCGAAACTACGATGACCGTATTTTGATAGACATCTAAAAAGTGGCGGTCCGCAACGGGTAGTTTAGCCGTCCAGTTCGTAATACCTGTTTCCTTACTAACAACACGAAGAACGCTTCCAGCTTTTGCCGCGTCGTCTGAAACAGTTGCGGTAACAAAGAATAGTCCGGTTTCCGTCGGTAGCAGATTCGAATTGATATCACCACCAAACTCCGTCGCCCACATCTTTTTGCCGTCAAGCGATAGTGCCTCGACCTTAGCTCCAGAACTGCCAACATAAACGCGTGACGCATCAGCCCCAAGCGATGACGCCGTTTTATCACTGAGCGGAAACGCCCAGCATTTGGCGACATCAACCTCGCCCGTGAGCTTTGACTGGCCAAACGCCGTCAGGCAGAGCGTCATCACAGCTAATATTTTGGGAAGAATCTTGCGGAGCATTACCATTTCCTTGCCGTCGACGTAGCGAAACAAGGATTTTATCACACGCCCCTTGTCGTGTTATATTGATGCCTATACCAAAGTCAGAGTTTGACCAAAACTTACTTGGCGTTTACTTTGCGGACTTTGTGAATTCCGCGTGAAACATCTCACGCCAAGCCGCAAAGATCGCAAAGTAAGAATAAAAGGTATATAAATAGATAAAAATTACACAAAAGAGGAAACAATATGTCATTTAACAAGATCATTCTGGTGGGCAATCTCGGCAAAGACCCTGAGCTTCGCTACACACCGCAGGGAACCGCAGTCTGCAGTTTTTCGATGGCGACGAACGAAAAACGCCGCGACAAATCCGGTGAATTTCAAAACATTGCTACGTGGTTCAAAGTCACGCTCTGGGGCAACCAGGCCGAAACAGCATCAAAATATCTGGCCAAGGGCCGTCAGGTCTATATCGAGGGCCGTCTGCGGATCGAAGAATGGACCGACCGCGATAACAACAACCGCCAATCGCTAGAGGTCAACGCGACCGATATGCAGTTTCTCGGCGGACAAGAACGCGGCGAGGGCGGCGGCGAATACAGCGGCGGCGGCGGATATCAGGACGACCAAGACACACACTCCGGCCCGCCCGTCGAACGCTCATCCGGAGCCGCGTCCGGCGGCGCAAGCTCTGCCCCGGTAGCAGCCCCCGCAGCCGCCGACGACGATATTCCTTTCTAGAAAGTGAATAGGCAATAGTCTTGGGC
>JBEBGA010000447.1:0-2169 GCA_040081695.1 Pyrinomonadaceae bacterium | reverse complement strand
CCACGCCGCCGCTTTTTACCTTTGTCATGGTAAAGCCTTTTGCTTTGCAAAACTCAAAGATCTCATCGACCGTCGCAACTTCGTATGGAAAGCCGCCGACCCAGTCGATGATGTCGTACCAGCGGTTCATGCCGCGGCCATTTTTGTAGCGCGTCCACGAGTGGATGTAGGTTTGTGGTTTGAGGGTGACGATGCTTGCAGCGAGTTTTTTGAGTTCGTCCGGAATTGTGATGGCAATGGCGAAAGGTGTTTTTAATAGACGCGGCAATCGGCAATAGGTTTTTTTGATCCAATGCCACCTGCGCGCCTGACTGCCGGTGTCGTTGTATATCGCGATAAAAAGCTTGCCGCCGGAGGTCGTCGGGATCACTGCATTTTCAAGCGCCCGCCACATCTCACCGGTGTGATGCAGCACTCCCCACGAATAAACGATGTCAAATTTGCCGAGGCTTGCAACGTAATCTGCGTCGAGAGCCGAGCCTTGGTCGACACGCCAATTTGGGTCGTTTGGAAAATAACGATTGCGAAGCTCCTGCGTACAGGCAAACGAATTGCTGTCAAAATCAAAAGAGTGAACCTTTGCCCCCAAACGCCTTGCCGCCAGCGAAAATAGGCCGCTGCCCGAGCCGATGTCGAGAAAGGTTTTGCCTTCAAGCGTGTCGCATTCGAGCATTTCTTTGAGCGATTCTTCGGCTTTGGCGATGCGCTCGTCGTCAAGCACTGCGAGGAACGCGGTCCAGTTTTTGCCAAACTCAAAACGTTTCCCGTCCGCGACTTCGCGGCCGTGCTGCTCGGCGATCTCGATATTTTTGGTCAGTGTGGCACTCATAATAATTCGGGACAATCCATATTAATAATATGCCCAATAGACCGCGATTTTCACATATTCGCCGGCGACGGTCTGCCAGCCTCGCGGCTTGAGCCACCAATAATTTGGCGCCGGCGTGAGATCTCCCGGCGGAGGTGAAGCGATGCCGAGCGTGACGTTGCGGTCGTCAAGTATCTTTTCAAATGTCGCAAGAGCCCGCCGCGAGTGATAAGCCGACGTCACGATCAAAACCGAATTGAGCGGGCGAGCGGCGATCTCATCGCTCAATGCTTTTGCTTCGTCGTCCGTCCCAGCAACCTGTCCCGGCAACACGCGGATGGCTTCGGGCATCACGCCGTTTGCGATCAGCTCACGCTGTTCGAGTTCGACAATAGTCGGGTTTGTTTTGCCGGAGTCGAACCAGCGGGCACGTTCGCCGTCGTCGGTTACGATCACCACCGGTGCGACACCCTGTTTATAAAGCTCAGCCGCCTTTTTTGTGCGTTCTTTATAAACAGCCGACCCGCTCAGGACCATGATCGCGTCAGCGTTTTCAAGCGGTTTTTCGACAATGAGATAGGTTGCTAGGAAAGGTGCGACAATGATCCAGACCCCGAGCAGGACACAGGCAATTAAGGTGAAAGTTGCTTTCCGTCTCACCCTTTCTCCTCTTCACCTCTTCCGCTCTTCTCCAAAATCTCTCGCAGCTCTTCGATCTTTGCCTCCCAGCTTTCGTGGGCAATGGCATCGCTCACCTGATGACGGGACTTGGGATGTGCGAGAGCCTGTTCGATCTTGGCGATAAAATCTTCGTGACTGGTGCCGACCAGACAATCATCTAAAACGTGAACCTCAGGTATGTCAGTCGAGACGACCGGCAATCCGGCGGCGAGATATTCGCGGACCTTGAGCGGGTTTGCGGCGAGAGTTAACTCGTTAATAGCAAATGGATTTAGGGCGACGTCAAAGCCTTTGCAATACGCTGGCAGCTCAGCGTAAGGTTTGCGGCCAAGGAAATGTATATTTGGCACATCGTCGAGGATCTTAACCTTTTGTTCGGCATCGACCGCGATCTTGCCGATCAGCACGACCGAGCCGTTTGCAAAATATTCGGCGGTTTTCTTTATCAATTCAAAATCTACCCAATCGGCAAGCAGGCCGTGAAAACCGATGATCGGGCCGGGCAAATTTGCGATCTCGTCCGGCACTTTTGTTGCATCGTCCAAAGCCGTTCGGAAATGCCGCCAGTCGGTGCCGTGACGGATAATGTGTGTGTTTGGGTTGAATTGTTTTTTGTCTGTGTAAAGCTTCTCGGCGGACACAACGACCAGATCAGCGTCCCGAAAGAGCTTTTCTTCGAT
>JBEBGA010000446.1:0-2172 GCA_040081695.1 Pyrinomonadaceae bacterium | reverse complement strand
GGTTTACGGAGATGGGGTTGAATCCTAGTGATTTTGATAAGTGCGGCGGGGCGTGTCCGGTGGAGAATGTTTCGTGGGAGGACGCACAGCGGTTTGTGGCGAAGCTGAACGCGAGGAATGACGGGTTTGTTTACAGTTTGCCGACCGAGGCTCAGTGGGAATATGCGGCCCGGGCCGGTACGAGCGATAAATGGGCCGGCGATGTGAAGGAAATGGCATGGTACAGCGACACTTCGAACGGGCGGACGCAGCCGGTGGGCACGAAGCGTGCGAATGCCTTTGGGCTATACGATATGCACGGGAACGTCTGGGAATGGTGCGCGGATTGGTACGGCGACTATCCGAAAGCGCCCGAGACCGACCCGACGGGTGCAGCGAAAGGTAAATATCGCATCCTAAGAGGCGGTTCGTGGAAAGACGGCTCCGGCGACGCCCGCTCCGCCTACCGAGGCGGCCTTTCACCGAAGACCAAATACAAAGATATCGGATTTCGCGTCGTGGCGAGGGCGAAGTGAGCTTCTTTGTCGCATAGCAAAAAAAGCAGACGGGGTCAGACGTGCAATTCCCACCGATCTTTTAACACTCCATCCGATACATGATCTGTTCCTGTCTTCCGTCTTTGTGGGAGGAGATGGCGGGGAGTTCTATGCAATCGTCGAGGTTTAGGGAGTGGTAGTAGTGTTGGAAGCGGGCTTCGCGTTCGGATTCGAGGCGGGCGTTGTGGTCGGGGAAGCTCTTGTCGCCAACGGCGACGGACATTAAAGCCTAGGGAGTAGCGACCAGCGGGAGCGGATCCCTAGGTAGATGGCGGCAAGCGATCCCGTCCCTGTAGGGGACGAACAATGCGGCGTTGCATATTCCTCCCCTACAGGGAGCGAAGCACCATTGTGAACCAAACCTAGGGTTTCGGCCTGTTGGCCTGCACCCTAGGCTTTAATATTTGTCACCTTCGGCGACAGGAACGCGGCGAAGGGCTTTCGTCATCGACGAGCGGGTCGAAAACAAGCCAACGCTGCACCTCGGCACCGTTTTTTGCTTCGATATCGGTCGGTTCGTACGAATTTATTCCCATTACAACTCCATTTAGCTTCGCGAGCGGGCGAAAATCAATCGGACAGTCCGGTTTTTGTGTGGAATGCCGAGCCGCGTTCACGCGGCTTTTCTTGTGTAGCCACGTCGTTAACGGCGTGGTTAGGTTTCGGCGGAGGTTCGTAGGGCGTTTTAACGTCCTTACCGTTAACTGGCTTTAGCTGCGGGGACAAAGGACGATAAATCGCCCTCTTATCATCTGCACGACCATGACCACGCCCTAAAGGAACGTGGCTATGTGCCGCGAGACGCGGAAAAAACGCGGCTTGCTTTCGGCTTCTCGGCTCGCAACCCCCGATTTACGGGGTGCAACGCTTTCTTTTGACGAAAAACTGTCTCGCACGCCGCGTGTACGGGTTATGGAGCGGATTATGATCCTACTAATCCGGCGATCGAGTTGACGGCATTGACGGCGGCTTTGGCTATATCAACCTTCTGAATCCGGTTAGAGCCGGGTTTGTAGAATATCCCGATACCTAGGGGTAGCTTAGGGTTATTAAGGATTA
This sequence comes from Pyrinomonadaceae bacterium, assembly GCA_040081695.1. Taxonomy (GTDB): domain Bacteria; phylum Acidobacteriota; class Blastocatellia; order Pyrinomonadales; family Pyrinomonadaceae; genus OLB17. The sequence continues at coordinate 577 of JBEBGA010000446.1, read as the reverse complement.
ATAAGATTTATTACAGAAGTCATGTTTTGTATTACAGCCACGAGAGCCTTCCATGGAAAAAGTGAGTTCTTGAAAATTGTAAGTATTGTCATTATTTGACTTAGGGTGTTTCATGATAAAACACGCGGCGTACAAATGTGCGCGCTGAGAGTGCGGGACATGGGACAGGCCTTTTGAAAACGGCGGTAAAATCGCTAAACTTAGTCGAATATGCAGCCGGAAACAAAAACCAAAAGCAAGATAGATATTCTCAAGGAACGCTCCCGCCTCGCCGAGGAAGGCGGTGGTGCGGCTCGGCTCGACAAACAGCGTTCCACGGGCAAGATGACGGCCCGCGAACGTGTTAATTTCTTTCTCGATGAGGGCAGTTTTGAGGAATTTGATAAGTTTGTCGTGCACCGCTCGACCGATTTTGGAATGGAAGAGCAAAAGTTCCCCGGCGACGGCGTCATTACCGGTCACGGATTGGTCGATGGACGTGAGGTGTTTGTTTTTGCTCAGGATTTTACGGTTTTTGGCGGCTCTTTGAGCGAAACTCACGCCCAGAAGATCTGCAAGGTGATGGACATGGCGATGA
>JBEBGA010000445.1:0-2175 GCA_040081695.1 Pyrinomonadaceae bacterium | reverse complement strand
GGATTGGGCGCGTAAGCTTGGGTTTACTACGGTTGCCGCCGACATCTCGGCGGATAAGAGCTACGCAGACACGGATTGGAGCAAACCGAGTTTGCTGATATTCGGTTCGGAGGCTCACGGTTTGAGCGCCCAAGAACTCGCAAGCGTCGATAATAAGATACTAATCCCGATGGCCGACGGCGTCGAGAGCCTAAACCTCGCCGTTTCCGCAGGGATCATAATGTTTGAGGCACGGCGGCAATTGTCTTGAGACAGGAGACAGGAGACGGGAGACAGGAGACAGGAGATCCGACAACTGACAACTGACAACTGACTACTGACTACTGACGTTTGCATTAGTATTCGCGGGCTTTTTCACCGCTTCGAATTCCTTTTTCAACATATTCTGGATCGTCGTGTCGTTGGTCACGGCGAGCAGGATCGCGATGTCGTCGCGGAGCACATCGGCGTTTGTCGGATCGGCTTCGGCTAGGCGGTCGCGGGCGGCGAGCAAGGCGGTGCGGGCCTTGACGTAATCGCCCGTCAACATATGGGCCCGGCCGACGAGGTAATAATCCTCGGCATCCTGCGGCGACGAATTTTTCTGCACATAACCGGCAGGGTCTTTATCGACGGCCCGGCGGTTCTCCTCGAAAGCACTCAAAGGGATATTGGCCGAACGCATCTCGGACAACTGCGGCAGCGGCGCGTCGGCGGCCTTTGGAGCGAGTGCAAAATGATAGACCCCAAGCCCGATCGCACTCCCGATCACAAGCATCACAACAGCCGTCGCGATACGGCCCAGTGAACCGGATCTCTCTTCTGTTTCTGATGGTTCTGCTTCGCCTCCAAACATCGAGAATGGTTGATCGGCTGGCGTGGAGGGAACTACATAAGCTTGTTTTGTTTCAGGTGATGGTTCAGGAGCGGTTTCGATCTCAGGCTCGGGTGTGACTTCCTTCTCCGGTAAGGGCTCGGACAGCTTTTCTTCGATAGCTGACGCGACATCTGGAACCTCGGACGTCACAAGTTCACGCGTCTCTAGTTCGAGCAACTCGGGCTGATCTTCAACAACATCGAACGCGGGCCGTGCGGACGCGACGGTCGGTTCGTCTTCCTCTACCGCCAACGGGGCAGTGAACTGGATCGTCTCGGCGTCGGTATCGACGGTGGCAGCGGCGGCGGAAACTTTGACGACGACTGCGGTCAGGTTGTCTTCGGCACCGCGTTCGTAACAGAGGCCTTTGAGGTATTCGCAGATGTCGACCGGATCGCCGCCAAACGTCAAAACGCCTTTAATTTCGGCGTCCGCGATGTGCCGCGTGATGCCGTCGGAGCATATCAAAAACGACGTGCCGGGTTCGATCATGATCGTTTTGATCTCGACATCGACCGTCGCTTCGGCACCGAGAGCACGGCTAATGACGTTGCGGCTCGGGTGATTTTCGGCCTGTTCCTCGGTCATGCGGCCGGCACGGACCTCGTCGGCAACAACGGAATGATCGTCAGTTTCGCGGTAGAGATCGCCTTCGCGGTCGACACGATACAGCCGCGAATCACCAACGTGCCCGATCGTCGCGATCTGGCCGTCGAGATGCAGAGCAACGATGGTGGTCGCCATTGATGAAAGCTGCGGCAGCTCGTGCGCCATTTGGTGGATGGCGGTATTTGCACGCTCAATGGCCGTTCGCATAACTGTCTCGGCATCGGCTCTGGCGGGCAGATTGATAAATGCCTCGCCGAGGATCTCCATCGCCATTTGCGAGGCTACTTCGCCGGCTTGCGCTCCGCCGACACCGTCCGCGACCGCAAAGATACCGCTTTTATTCATTTCGAGGAATGAATCCTCGTTTTGAGGGCGTTTTTCACTCAGGCCGCGATCGCTTACTGCGGCTGACAAAATGCGGGTACTAGTATCCATTTATGCGATCTCCAAAACTATATTTATCTATAACTTACGCTTGTATTATTCAGGCGTCACTTGAAACTGATCTTTACGGCGATCCATAGCGTTTCGATGCGAAAATGCCATCAGCATCCCCAGCATACAAAAGCTCGTGATAAGGCTAAACCCGCCGTGGCTGACAAACGGCAGCGTGATGCCGGTCATCGGCAATGCCCGCGTTATTCCGCCGATGTTTACCAAAGCCTGAAATCCGATAAACGCCGATAGCCCGATACCGCACAATTTGCTGA
>JBEBGA010000444.1:0-2176 GCA_040081695.1 Pyrinomonadaceae bacterium | reverse complement strand
GCCCTCACTCCACGAAAACATCGTCCACGGCAATTCGCTCATCGACTACGACATCATGGATGGCCAGCTATTCGACGGACGCGATCTAAAGAAGCTGAATCCGATGAGTTTTAAGGACACGTTTCCTGATGTTTTTGCGAATGGTGGTTTTGATGCGATCGTTGGGAATCCGCCGTATGTCCGGCAAGAAGGACTCAAGAACGAAATCAAATCGTATTTTCAAAAGCACTACGCGACTTATCACGGGGTAGCCGATTTATACGTTTATTTCATTGAGCGCTACATGTCGCTACTCAGAAAGAATGGAGAGTTTGGCATAATTGTCGGAAATAAATGGCTTCGCACTGCCTATGGCAAGCCCCTTAGAAACTGGTTAAAGAAATTCCAAATCGGTGAGATTGTCGATTTTGGGATTCTTCCGGTTTTTCATGGAGCAACTACCTACACGTGTATTTTGAGAGCTGAGAAATCTGATATGGTGCAGGGATTTACGGTTACCCGAGCTGACTCTCTTGATTTCAGTAGCGTTTCTCTCCATGAACAGGTGGCCCAACTAGGCTTTGAGCTTCTGCCAACTTCACTGAGCGATGACGGTTGGTCATTGAATGACGAAACCACGCAAGAGCTTATCAAGAAGTTATCCCGGAAAAGCGTTCGGCTGAAGGAGTATGTAGGTGGAAAGCTCTATTACGGAATAAAAACCGGACTTAACGAAGCATTCGTCGTGGATGGAGCGACAAGAAAGCGATTGATTGAAGAGGACAGCCGGAGTGCCGAGATAATTAAGCCCTTTTTAGTTGGAAAGGACATCTCAAGATACAATGCTCCCCGAAGCGATGTTTTTGTCCTGTTCACGCGTCGCGGAATAAAGATCGACGAGTATCCTGCAATTAAAAACTATTTAGAGCAGTTCAAGGCAAGCCTAACTCCTAAACCAAGAGATTGGGACGATAAGGTTAAGTGGAAAGGGCGAAAACCCGGTACGTATCAATGGTACGAGATTCAGGATACCGTTGATTATTTCGAAATGTTTGAGGAAACCAAAATCCTCTGGCCGGGTATCAGCGGTGAAGTCACGGCATTTGCTCTTGACGTCGAAAGATACTACGGAAACGACAATAATCAATTAATCGTAACAGATAGCAAATATGCGTTGGGGATTTTGAATTCGAGCGTTTCAAGATTTTTCCTTAAGAGCGTTTGCGATAAGGTTCAAGGCGGCTTCTATCGCCTAAAAATGATCTATGTTGAACAACTCCCAATCCGCACAATCGATTTCGACAACCCGACGGAAAAAGCCATGCACGACCGTGTGGTTGGGTTGGTGGAGAAGATGATCGAGGCCAAGAAGAGCCTGTCGCAGGCGCGCACCGACAGCGACCGCACATTCTACGAACGCCTGACCCACTCGCTCGACAACCAGATCGACGACCTCGTCTATCAGCTCTACGACATCACACCGGACGAGCGGAAGATGATTGAGGGGAATTGATCGCTACGCGATCCGCGAACGTACAATTCGTCAGGCGGCATCAGCCGTCTTTTCCGGGTTTCGCTGCTCGCTAAGCCTTCCTCGCCTGCGATTGCACCGCCGTAATGGCGACCGCATCCACAATATCCTCAGCCTTGCACCCACGCGAAAGGTCGTTGCAGGGGCGATCGAGGCCTTGCAGGATGAGGCGGCGACTGATGGGACGAGAGCGGCGTCGGCCTGGAGTTCGCCGTCGATGGCGAGCTCGGGCATTCTTGCTTTTACGGTCTTTGTGGCTTCGACGACTTTGTCTACAGTCACGTGCTTTGCACTGCCTTTTGTCGAGAAAGAGAGCATAGCGACACGTGGTTCGGCTTGCAGCAAGGCACGACAAGAGTCGGCTGATGCGATGGCGATCTCGGCGAGTTCCTGGGCGTCTGGATCGATCACGACGCCACAGTCGGCATAGATCATCGCTCCGTTTTCGCCGAACTTCTGGTCCCTGCTAAGCACAGGCACGACCATTAGAAAAAAGCTCGACACCGTTTTCATTCCGGCCTGCACACCGATACAGCGGAGAGCTGCGGCCACTGTATGAGCCGTTGTGTTGGTAGCCCCGGCAACCGAGCCGTCAGCTTTCCCGTCGCGAACCATCAGATTTCCAAAGTACAAAGGGTCCTTGACCGTCTGCTCGGCCTCCTCAAG
>JBEBGA010000443.1:0-2176 GCA_040081695.1 Pyrinomonadaceae bacterium | reverse complement strand
CGCCGATCGTGATCGTCGGCGGCCAGACGGTCGGCGGCGGCGTCAAATCTGCCGGGACGACGTTCGTCCAAAGCGATGCTCCTTGGAATTATCGTTTTAACTCGTCTGAGATCTCCTGTTGCGACTGTTTTCATCCGTCGGGCATTGGCCAGAATGTGCTTGGGCGAATGTTAAAAGACGGCTTTGTCTGTTCGCGCAATACGCCTTGCTGTGCAGACACGGGCGATCCTCTGGCCGACGGAAAGTGCACATTTTCTCCTCGTCGCCGTATCCAATACAACGGAGTGTTATAAGACAGCGGTTTTTGTTACAATTACGGCGAAATACTCAATATCGATGGTGCATATAGACAAACTCATTGACGGGCTGAGGACTATTTCTGACGAAGAGTTTTCGTGTCAGAACGTCTATGATTTTCTTGGTGATAATCCGGTCGATGTCGATTCGATCACACGTTTTTTCCACTGGAGCCCTCGTTACTACACACGCAATCTGATCTATAAAGACCCGCGATTCGAGGTGATGGCTATTTGCTGGGAAAAGGGGCAGGTCTCGCAGGTGCATAATCACTGGGACCAAAAATGCTGGATGATGGTGCCGGTCGGGCGTCTGCAGGGGCAAAATTTCGCCGTCGCCGAATCTGACGAAGCCAACTCGTTTTGTCGTCTAGTCGAGACAAATTCGTTTGAACTCTCCGATTGTCTTGCGGCAAAAGTCGAACTCGAAGAACCGATCCACCAGGTGCTCAATCTACCCGAATACGACGAGCGTGCTGTAAGCATCCACATCTATTCAAAACCTTACGACCGTTGTCTCGCCTATTGCCGCGACACCCACACCTACAGGGAAGTCGAGCTTTTTTATACCAGCATTGACGGCGAACTCTGCCCAAACATAACGCTTTAAGATGACAGGAAAGCGACCGCTAGAGATGATCGCGATGGCGAGTCTCATCGCGCTTTATGTCGCGGTTCGGATGTGGCATCTTACTGATTCGTGCCTGTGGTTTGACGAAATATTCAGCGTACATGCGGCCGAACAGCCTTGGGGGCAGATCTTAAATTTTGTCGCGGCCGATCTCGTCCATCCGCCTCTTTTCTATCTGATACTTAAAGGCTGGGTCGGAATCGGCGGCAGCGGTTTACTATGGCTTCGCCTTTTGCCAGTACTTTTCGCCAGTCTCGCGATCATCCCATTTCTATTACTGTCTCGCGAATTAAAATTACGTGTTTCGACCACTGTGCTTGCCTTATTACTGCTTGGCGTAAATGGAGCTCTTATAAAGTACGCTCAAGGCGTCAGGATGTATACGATGCTGATGTGCGTTTCGCTGGTATCGATCTGGCTTTTTACTCGATATTTGAATCGGGACAAAGGTTGGGTTTGGCTTCTGCTAACGAACGTCGTATTGGTCTACACACACTATTATGGTTTTTTTGTTGTCGGAGCCGAGGTGATTTACGTCCTAGCCTTTTATCGGCAAAGAGCAAAGCCTCTTATTGGAATGGCCGCAATAGTCGGAGCCTTGTTTTCTCCATGGGCGATCGCGGTTATTAGTGCTGCCCGCAGGGGCTCAGAAATAGCTCAAAATATTAGCTGGATCGAACGGCCCGGCCCAAGTCAGCTTTGGGTGTTTTTGATTGACCTGATCGAACCATTCTATTATCCCGGCAATAATCTAGATGCGAATTCTATTTACACTGTTTCGTTACCACTGCTCTTAGTCATTTTCATCGCCGGTATCTTATTTATCTTTGGAAAACGCGCAAATGATCAACAAGAACACAAAACAACTTTAGTGGCCACGTTCTTGGTAGTTCCTATCGTTTTGGCGTTCGCCCTGAGTTGGATAATGCCGCAGTCGATCTGGGGAACACGGCATCTGATCGTCGTGATGGCCCCGGCGGCATTGCTGGTAAGTATTTTGCTTACTGAGACCTATCACAAGTTTTCCGCGGCGGCGGTCACCACTGTGATCCTGCTGTCAGGTTATGCGTTCTTCCTCGTTGCGTCTGCTCCGGATCGCTCATATATCTGGTGCTCGTGGGAAACAATGGCGACGGACATTAAGCCGTTTGAATCTGCGCCACCGCGACCGTTAAGGTTGTATGCTTCAGAAAACCTCGTCGCTTATCACGTTTGGTTTGCGACGCGAAATATACCGGATGTCGAGGTT
>JBEBGA010000442.1:0-2183 GCA_040081695.1 Pyrinomonadaceae bacterium | reverse complement strand
GTTCAGGTTGGTTATGCTCCGCATATTGCGTTTACCAAGCTCAATAATCTTCTGCATGATTCGATCGATGATAATAAATTTATTACTGCGATCTACGGAATTCTCGATTCGACAAACAAAACGTTCGTATTCTCAAATGCCGGGCATAATCCGCCGCTTTTGATCAAGCCGAATGGTGAATATCGGTTTGTCGAGTATGGTGATATGGCCCTGGGGATGTTTGTCGACACCAATTATCACCAGCATTTCATAAAGTTCGAAGACGAACAGATCATGGTCGTTTACACCGACGGCATTACCGAGGCGGCGAATCCCACTGGCGAAGAATATGGCCAGGACCGCCTCGCCAAACGCGTCCTCGACGGCATCGACCTCCCTGCCAAAAAGCTAATCGACCACATCCGCAAAGGCGTCGCGGACTTCACCGAACGCAAATTTCTTGATGATGACGGAACGCTATTCATCGTAAAGGCAAGATAAGAGTTATTGCCGCAAAAAGACGCAAGGGACGCAAATAGAGAAAAATTCTGATCTTTTTTGCGTCCTTTGTGTCTTTTTGCGGCAGTCCAATCCGAAAAAGAAGCGGAAGGCTTCAATTGCTTGAGACACCTTCCGCGTTCCTATCGTCGTCCTGGAGATTGTTGAGTTAATGAGCGGTGAATGAACAATGGAGATTGTCGCCTCCCGGCACTACTGGCGTTGAGAATTCGTCGTAGTTTATCTCTTTATTATCCGTCGAAAAGGCGTAGATATCGAATCCGTAGGCGTCGAGAAAATCGGTCAATTCCTGGGAACGGTTGACATACACATTCTCCGAAAACCCAAGTTCCTTGCGTATCTGCAACAGCCGCTCGATTACCTCGATCGGTGCAAAACAGTGACTTGGATCCTGAAATGTTGCCATACGGTAGCTTTCGCCTGCCAACCAACCGTTGTCGGACGGCATCAACTTAGATAACGTTCGAGGCATAAAGGTTGTTCGCGATGCGCGGTAAAAATTTGCGAGATCAAACGACCATCAAAAGTCTCTTGCATTTTCTGAAAATGGGTCTATGATTCTCTTAAAGACCCTTAAGTTTCCGAGGAGACACATATGAATAGAAGTATTGTTCGAGCGACTCAAGTAATTTTGATCGTTTGTGTGGTCGTGGCCGGAGTTTTTGCCCAGCAGCGGGGTGTGCCGGCGGCCGACAAATACAAGATCTCGGCCTCAGCGGGAATGATAAATTACTCCGAAGGGCTAACCAGCGTCACACATCCTGATGGGACGGCCGGAACATTGATTATCGGCGACAGCTTGAAAGCGGGCGACCGCGTCGTTACGTCCGAGGGCGGGATGGCTGAGGTTCTGCTTAATCCGGGCTCGTATCTGCGGCTCGGTGGCGAGAGTGAATTTAGCTTTCGTTCGACGTCGCTCGACGATCTGAGATTGGACGTTCATCGTGGCAGTGCGATCCTCGAGGTATTTGCGTCAAACGAATTCAAGGTTTCAGCCTTTACCCCAAAGGGCCGTGTGACGATCGTTAACACGGGCGTTTACCGTATTGATGTCGGAGCCGATGGCAACGGCCTGGTCTCGGTCATCGAAGGGAAAGCTGTCGTCGGCGAGCGAAACATCGCGCTCGTTAAAGACGGCAAAACGGGCACTTTGAGTGGTGGAGAAGTCATTATCGGGAAGTTTGATAAAGGCAAACGTGACGGACTCGCGGCTTGGAGCCGCACACGGTCAAAAGATCTGGCAAAGATGTCATCGGCATTCAATGCCCGTAACACTAAGCCGCTGATCGTAAACTCTTTGATCGACTCGTTCTCGGCCGGCACTTGGGGCCGCAGCGGAACGAGGGGGGTGTGGGGTTGGGATCCGAGTTCGAGAACCTGTATTTTCCTGCCATATTATTACAATTGGAGCTCGCCGTATGGCTACGGCTACAACGCGTGCATGTGTAACTATTATCTGCCTCCGACCGTCCGGCCAAAAGATCTGCCCGTCAGACTCGACGGCCGAAAAGACGACCCTTGGGAGATCAGTAAGGGCACTGGCACCACCAAAACGCGGGATAACAATGGCAAGGACGTCGATTTTGGGCCGCCTCCATCAAAGATGAAGGATTCGGTCGTCTTTAGTCCGCCGCCACCACCACAGGTATTTAGCCCGGCGTCGAAGACGAAGCCGATAGATAACT
>JBEBGA010000441.1:0-2184 GCA_040081695.1 Pyrinomonadaceae bacterium | reverse complement strand
TCCGCTATATGTCAATGTTCGAGCAAATGCAGCAGGGACAGGCGATGATGTTAATGCCGTTCGAACTCAACATCAAGTAGCGTTGACTTTTTTCACATCTGCGAATAAAGTTTTGTTCGCATTAACTAAACTAGGACAAGGGGAGTTTTTACCTAAAATTTCTATTGTCCTTTTTCTTTCTTGGAGGGTGCATGGGTCGAATAATCTTGGGTGTTATCGTCGGATTTATCGTATGGTCGATCGTCTGGGTCGGCGGAGAGCAGACGCTCGCTAACTTGTGGGGCGATTTTGGCAACCACTCACGCGAGGCCGAAAAGGCATTTATCAACGGAACTGCACTGCAAAGCAGCACAACCATCGTCCTCGTCAATCTTGTCCGCAGCTTTATCACGTCACTGCTCGCGGGCTACATGACGGCACTCGTTGCCGGCGAATATAAAAAGTCCACGATGGTGCTCGGCATCATCCTCGTGCTTGTAGGCGTGGCTGTCGAGTATCTAATGTGGAATTTGGCCCCGACGTGGTATCACATTTTGTTCGTTCTATTTTTGCTGCCGATGACGGTTGTCGGCGGAAAATTACGGCGGGCAAACTAGGTAAGTTTTGCGATCGCCATCGGGATCGGCAGGTGCTCGGTTGTATGGCCAAAAGTTCGTGCGTTGAGCTTGTTGACGGCAAGCTCGGCTTCGTCAAGCAGTTCATCCGGCGGCAGATCAGCCTCGGATGAATAACAAGCGTGCATGATACACGGTAAAGGCTTTGCCGTGTCGTGAACAAGACAGCCGGTTCCCTTTTCAAACAGCGGACATGCGTATGTCGCGGTGCGGGTGTCGATAGCTTCGTCAAGTTTGTATTTTTCTATCGTCTTGGTCGTGCGTTCGCGTATGGCTTTTTGTGTTTGTATAGGCAGGTCGGCAATCGCACTCCTCATTGCCACAGCCTCAAGCCGCGAAACATGCACGTTCACAAAATGCTCGTCGAGACAGCACGCACCGGGCGTCTCACACACCGCGCAAGGTTTCGCTCGATGCTCGTATTGCTGCTCAATCATCGCTCGAAAATCCGATCTCACAGTATCAAGCTTTGCCAGTGCATTTTGTTCGCTGATAGGTCTAAACATTCCGTGTCCGCATGCTACAATCTTGAAAATAGATTTTAACCTATACGAGGAGAATTATGCTTAAAGAAGGCGATAAGGCACCGGATTTTAATGCCAAGGATCAGGACGGAAACGACGTAAAACTTGCTGACCTCAAGGGCCAGCGGGTCGTGCTTTACTTTTACCCAAAAGACGATACGCCCGGATGCACAAAAGAGGCCTGCTCATTTCGCGATGCCGATGATGTCTATAAAAGCAAGAACATCCGCGTACTGGGCGTCTCGACCGACAACGAAAAATCGCATCAGAAATTTATCTCAAAATTTCAATTGCCTTTCGATCTGCTCGCCGACACCGACAAACAGATCGTCGAGGCATACGGCGTCTGGGGCGAAAAATCGATGTACGGCAAAAAATACATGGGCACTTTTCGCAAGACATTTCTAATCGACGGCGATGGCAAGATCGTCAAAATTTTCGACAAGGTCGACGTCTCAGCCCACGCCGACGAAGTGTTAGCGGCCTTTGGCGAGAAGTAATTCGTCGCAGATACGTCCCGCTGTTTTTCCATCCCAAAGCGGCGGGATTTTTTTGTTTGAAATTTCAGATTTTGAATCGAGAATTTTAGCGGCTTCGGCTTTGATCTCTTTAGGGTGAGTCCCGACCAAAATGTTTGTTCCCATCTCGATCGTGACCGGCCGTTCGGTATTTTCTCTAAGTGTCAGACAAGGAATACCGAGAACGGTTGTTTCCTCCTGCAAGCCTCCGGAATCCGTTAGGACTAGCTTTGCTCCGCTATAAAGCCGCATAAAATCGATATAGCCAAGCGGGTCGATCAGACGGATGTTTGAGTTCGCTATCGCATCGGCAAATCCAAATTCTTCTATCTTTGCCTTTGTTCGGGGATGGACCGGAAAGATGACCGGCAGCTTTTCTGCAACCGTTAGCAGTGCGTCCAAGATACCTGAAAATGTTTGTTTGTTATCAACATTTGACGGACGGTGGAGCGTTACAACGGCGTAGTCTTTGCCATCAATGCCGAGGTCAGTCCTAACCGTCGAGCCTTCGGCGATCTTGAGATGCTC
>JBEBGA010000114.1:0-8549 GCA_040081695.1 Pyrinomonadaceae bacterium | reverse complement strand
TTCTTCCTTTACTCTTTCATTCATGAAGCCTTACATCCTTTCAATCTTTCTGATCGTATTTTCAATCAGTTGCTCTGTCGCGGAGCCAAAAAATACTGCCCTTGCAAAACCTGCCGCTAATGCTCCGGCCGCCGCAAACGCTGCCGAGCCAAAAGGTGCGACGATACCGATCGATGCGGGCGGCCCGGCGGATACGGTCCGGGCGTTTTATAAATTGTTGCGGGATAAGAAATTTCGCGAGGCTTTTTTTCTGACAAATCTACGGCCCGCTATTGAAGGTTTGACCGAGACCGAGCTCAAAGACTTTTCGCTTGATTTTGAGGCCATCGCCGGATCGATTCCTGCTGAGATCGAGATCAACGGCGAGATCGTCACGGGCGATCAGGCGACAGTTACTGCCAATCTGCCAAATGAAGACGGCGATAAAAACGAGATACAGACGATCAAACTCCGCAAGGACAACGGCACGTGGTTGATAATGACCGCCGACGAAGAATCTGCCAAAAAGATCCGCGAGCAGGGTAAAAATTACTTTTTCAATCTGCGAATAGAGACGCACGAAGAAGAAGCCAAAAAGATGATCGAACGCATCTCAAAAGCCGAGCTTGCCCACAGCCTGCAAAACGGAGGCGTCTGCACTGATATGCAGACCTTGATCGCGGCGGGGCTGCTGCCGCCCGACATTGCCACGAGTGCCTCGACCGGATACAACTATGTGATAAATCTTGCCGGTGATAAACGGTCTTATACGGCGACTGCGACGCCCGCCGAATACGGTAAAAGCGGCAAGCTGTCATTTTTGTTAAAGCTTGACGGTAAAGGGATTTCCCGTGTTACAAGCAAAGATAACGGCGGCAAGCCGTTGAGCAAGTAACGAAAATGTAAATATCTGTGGAAAACCTGTTGATATTTTTTAAATATAGGTATATAACTTAATATCCCTGTCGCTTTTTATCAGGCCCGATCAAAATGATACGTTCGCTGATAAGTAAATTTAGCCGCTCGCTGACCGAGAGAATGGTCTCGTCGCGTAGAGGACACCAAGCACCAATTAAGATCTGGTTTGACCCCGATATCAAGACGGAACGAGCACTCGAAGCCGCACGTGCCGCTTGCGTCCTTGGTCACACCGTCGATATCAGCCGTACAGGCATTGCTTTCCTCGTCCCGTCGATCCGCGTTAAAGAAAAATACCTCGTCGGACATGAGCGAATGCTCAATGTCGAGATCGATCTGCCAGCCGGCAAGATAAATATGCGCGTGATGGGCAAACGTTATGAGATGGTCGGCGAACATTCGACGACCGAGCGATTTCACGTCGGGGCACACATAGTCGAGGTTGCGAGCGAGAGTAAAGAGAATTTCGATACATTCTTACGTCGGGGAAATATCAATACGACGATGCCGAGTGTCGGTGTAAAACTCAGCGCCGATTAAGACCGCAATTTTATTCTTTAGCTACAAAAGCGTCAGGCACATACCTGACGCTTTTTTTGTTATTCTCAAATCATATGAAAGATAAGGTCGGCGTAGGCGTGATCGGGACCGGATTTGCCCGTAGAGTTCAGATACCGGCGTTTCTAAAATGTGAAGGTGCATTTATTGCATCAGTCGCAAGCGGCAGCATCGAGAACGCCCGTGCTACAGCCGCCGAATGCGGAGCCGGACATTTCACGTGCGACTGGCGTGAGACGGTCGCTCACCCTGATGTTGACCTCGTTTGCATCACAACGCCGCCAAATCTGCACCGCGATATGACTTTGTTTGCCGTCGAGCATGGCAAACACATTCTCTGCGAAAAGCCGATGGCGATGAACGTTGCTGAAGCCGAAGAAATGACCGCAGCAGCGGCAAGTAAACCGATACTAGCTCTGATCGATCACGAATTGCGGTTTCAGTCGGGCCGCAGGCTTGCGTACAAGATGCTTCGCGACGGGGCTATCGGGAGAATACGGCACGTCAGATCTATCTTTCAAGCACCGCATCGCGGCGATCCAAACGTGCCTTGGAACTGGTGGTCGGATGCATCGGTTGGGGGCGGAGCGCTGGGTGCGATCAATTCGCATATCATCGATTCGCTCAATTGGTTTCTCGACACCGACATTTCGCGCGTATCTTGCCAACTGCAATCGCAGATCAAAGACCGGCGTGATGCATCCGGTGAGATGCGGCCGGTCACCAGCGACGACGAGGCAAATATGCTTCTGCGGTTTGCCGATGGCGAACTGACAGAAGATGCTACCGGGCTAGTCGCGGTCTCAATGACCCAAGGTCCCAAATATCAAAACACAATGGAGTTTTTTGGCGATCTTGGTACTCTGCGGATCGAGCATCTCGGCGAGCTATTTATCGCAACGCGCGGCGAAGACGATTGGACCGAGATCGAGACCGACCTTGGAACACCAATTCTGGGCGTACCTGACACAGGCTTTGCACGCGGATTTATGTCGTTCGCACCTGTGATGATCGATGCTATCCGAAACGGAGAGAGCGAGATCGAACACGCCGCGACATTTGCCGACGGGGAAAAAGTGCAAAGGACACTCGATGCTGCACGCTTGTCTGATCGGCAGACTCAGATCATATTTTTGTGAAGTGAATTAGCGGTTGGTTCCGGGTTCCATTGTTTCCTGAGTTGTAGTTATAATTGTTTATCGCGATCAAATCGCAAAGATCAAAAAAAAATAACTAAAAGTCGCTGGTAGCCAGCGGGAATTTCCCCGTCGCTCCCTTAATAAATATCTATGTTAAAACGAAAGATCCTACTCATTATTATTGCGTGTATTGTGTTTCTGGCTGTTCCGGCGGTCTTTTTTTCCGGAGCGGGCGAACAATTTAGAAAGATGTTTGATGTTAACGAGCCGGATCTGCCGCCGTTTGCTACAAAGAAAAAGAGCGATAATAGAGAAAAAGAGGAAAGCGAAGGGATCGACAAGGAGGAGTATCTTACCCGTCGCATCGAAAACCTCGATATGCTACAGGGATTTGATACGGCTAAGCAAGACTCTCGTGTACGAGCTATCCGCGAAATGGATATAGCGGAGGCAAAACAGCAAAAGCTCCGCGCCGAATCACCAGCGGCCGCATGGACCGCGCTTGGCCCGGCTCCGATCCCGATCAGCGCCGGGGTTGCGTGGTCCGGACGTACCAGCGCGATCGCGGTTCATCCGACAGATCCAAATATTGTTTATGTTGGAACTGCGCAGGGAGGGCTTTACCGTACGCTAAACGGCGGAACCACGTGGACACCTTTGATGGATAACGCGGCAACGCTCGCGATCGGGGCTGTGGCGATATCGCCCTCAGACCCTACTATCGTATATGTCGGCACAGGTGAATCGACGCAGTGCGGTAGCGGCTGCTTTATCGGCGTCGGTTTATACCGGATCAATACTGCTGATACTACGCCCGTACTAACCGGCCCATTAAATAAGGATGCGTCCAACAACGACGTTTTCTCGGGCAGAGCCATTAGCGAAGTGCTGGTTCACCCGACAGATCCGAACACGCTCTTTGTCGCGACGACAAGCGGTGTCGCGGGTATTGGTTCGATAACAACGGGTCTCCCGCTACCGGTTCGTGGTATTTACCGCACGACGAACGCGACTGCTCCAAATCCGACTTTTACGCTGTTGCCGATAACTGGGGTATCGGATCGCAATGTCACTGATATGGTAATGGATCCGGCCGACCCGAACCGGATCTATGCCGGTGTGATCGGAGTATTAAATACCATTGGAGCCGGCGTCTTTATGACGTCGAACGCTCTCGATGCGAGCCCTACGTTCACACAGTTACTAACAAACACTCCGCAGACAGCGAGCGCGGCTCAAGGGCGTATCGAGCTTGCGGCGAATCACGTTGCCGGCACGACCACCGTGATCGCGGCAACCGGCGAAGGTACGGGAACCACATATAGGTCTATTAACGGGGCGGCATTCACAACGCTTTTGGATAATAATTTTTGCAATCCGCAGTGTTTTTATGACATCGCTGTGGCGATCGACCCGACCAATGCCAACAACGTCTATCTTGGCGGATCCCCAACCTTGGTATTTGGCCGCTCATCTAACGGCGGTACGAGCTATACAAGCAGCTCAAGCGGGCTGCACGTTGATACCCAAGCAATAACGGTGGCGCCGTCAAATCCTAGCATTATCTATTTTGGTAGTGACGGCGGCATCTGGCGTTCGACAAATGCGGGCGTAAATTGGACGACGCTAAATAATACGACCTACAGCGCGACCCAATTTATGAGCATTGCCGTTCATCCGACTGAGGCTAACTATACTCTCGGCGGCACTCAGGATAACGGGACGCAATATTTGGTCGCCGCAGATGGCACGACCTGGGTAAATTCTGATGGCGGGGACGGGGGATTTGCGGTGATCGACCAGACATCTACGTCAGCGACGAGTATTACCGCGTATCACACATATTATAATCAGACTAATAGCCAGATCGGATTTACGCGCGCTACTACGACCGTGGCAAATGGTGATCCAAATTGGAGCGGGTTTTTAGGGTGCGGTGGCACTGCGAACGGGATCGCGTGCGCAGATGCCACTTTGTTTTATGCTCCGATGGTAGGCGGCCCGGTCGCATCGGATAGCGCAGGTAAAAATACCCTCTATTTTGGCACAAACAAACTTTATCGTTCGGCAAATACCGGGACGACGATGACGGCTGCCAGCCAAGCACTCACTGGTACCCCTAACGAACGCGTCTCAGCCATCGGCATCTCGCCGCAGAATGACGCGGTTCGGCTGATCGGCTCGACCATTGGTAAGGTCTATTACTCAAACACCGCCGGGGCGGTGACGATGACCGATGTGACGGGAACCTTGCCGGCGCGTTATGTTGGACGTATCGCGTTTTCACCGACCGATCAAAACACGGCTTATGTCGCGCTAAACGGTTACGGCATTCCCGGTCAGCATGTAATGAAAACGACAAACTTAAACGCCCCGACGCCGACGTGGACAAGTGCCGGTTCGGGCATCCCGGATGTGCCGACAAATGCCCTCGTGGTCGATCCGCTCAATTCGAATCATATTTATGCTGGTACGGATATCGGAGTATTTGTTAGTTATGATGGTGGAGCGCATTGGGGGCCTTTGGGAACCGGGCTTCCGCGAGTGGCTGTATTCGGTATAGCTATACAGCCGACGTCAAGAATATTACGTATCGCGACCCACGGACGGGGCATGTACCAGATCCCCGTTGCTAACCCGCCGACTGCAACGGTTGCCGGACGCGTGTTGACCGCCGAAGGGCGAGGTGTACGTAATGCGACCGTCACAATGACAGATCCACTCGGTGCGGTCTTGCAAGTCAGAACAGGGCCATTTGGCAACTACCGTTTCGACAATGTGCCAACGGGGACATTTTATGACATGGCGGTTGTTTCGAGGCGGTTTACCTTTGCACCAAACCAGATCGTTTTAAGCGATAGCCTTTCAGGCGTTAATTTCATCGCGCAGTAACGAACTATTAAGAAAGCCCCGCAAATTTTGCGGGGCTTTCTTTGCCTATTTTTTCATATGTTTGTCTAGGAAATCTGCCACAAGCGGGTATAGATCCAGCCGGTTTTTGAGTTTTGAGATGCCGTGGCCCTCGTCGTTGTAGAGTTTGTATTCGACGATCGCTCCACGTTTTTTTAAGGCGTTGACCATTTGTTCACCCTCGGTGTAGGGCACACGCGGATCATTAAGACCTGAGATAACAAACAGCGGAGTCTTGATACGGTCGATCTTTCGGATAGGTGAGATGCGGCGCAGAAATTCGATGTCTTTATCGAGCCTGCCGTATTCAACCTCACGTTGGCGGCGTCGATAGCCGGAGGTGTTCGTGAGGAAAGTCTCCCAATTTGTGATCGCGACCGTGCCGACCGCCGCCGCCCACAGATCCGGATACAGCGTGATCGCGGCCATTGTCATATATCCGCCATAACTGCCGCCGATGACGGCGATGCGTTTTGGATCAGCTCCGCCCTCGGTCTTGAGCCACTCGACTGAATATGCGAGATCCTTGACCGAATCTTCGCGTTTTTCGACGTCGTCGAGGTGCGTATAGGTCTTGCCGTAGCCGGTCGAGCCGCGAACGTTGAGGTCAAGCACCGCATAACCACGTGAAATATAATACTGAAACAACGGGTTAAAGCCCGGGCGTGACTGACCCTCCGGGCCTCCGTGTACCGAAACAATAACCGGTACTTTTTCCTTTGTTACGCCGAGTTTGTCGCTGCCCTTGGGTCCGACTGTGAGCGTAAAATCGCGTCGCCGCGATGGTTCGTAATACCAAGCAGGTATCTCAAGTCCGTCGAACGACTTATATTTGATCAGCTTTGGCTCAACAAATGTTGCCGGCGAAACACCCGCGTAATCGTTCCGCGTTACTTGTCGCAGTTTCTTTTTTTCCAGATCATATACCCAGATCTCGCTACCGCTTGAGGCGGAGCTAAAAGAAAAGGCAAGGGTCGTCTGAGCGCGGTCAACTGTCAATCCGCCGAGAACGCCTTGGGCGGGAAGCGGTATCTTTTCCATCTTGCCGGTAAAGAAAGTCACGAGCGGCTTGCCGTCTGTTTCGATGCCCTGCAGCCACAGCTCAGAATAGCCCTCGCGGTTGGTCGCAAAAGCGATCTTGCTCGGATTATCGCTCATCGCTATGCCCGTGACGTCGTTTGTGACGCCGTCGATATAATGCATCTCACGGTTTTTATCGCTCCAGTCGCTCGAGTTTGCGGCGTTCTTGAGCCGCATATTCGCGAGCGTGTAATACTCGCGGCCGTTGTCCGACGCGAGCACGAGCGATTTGCCGTCCGGCAGGAAATCGACAGAACCAAACTGTGACGCACCCTTGTGCGGGGTGAGCAAAACCTCGGCCTTTGTCTTTGTCTCAACAAGATATAAATTGTTGTCTAAGCTAAACTCCGTTCCATCACGCGAGACGATGATCTTCGAGCCATCGTTATTTACCGCAGCAATATCGTTGTTTCCGTCATATTGATACAACAGCGTTTCAACACCTGAATCGAGACTCATCGAGTAAATGTCAAAATACGTGCGGTTGCGTTTGTTTGAGGCGTAGTAGATCGTTGCTCCGTTAGGCGTGACTAGCCCAAAATTGTGCCGCACCGATGGGTTACTCGTCAGTGCCTTGACGTTTCCCCCGTATTTGTCCATCCAGTAAAACTGTGTGTTCTCGTCACCGCCGCGAGCCTTGCCAAAAATGATGCCGCTGCCGTCGCCGAGCCAACGGACAAAACCGACATTGTCTTCGTAGTTGGTCAATCGCGTTGACTTGTTCATCGCGAGGTCAAAGCTCCAGACCTGAGTCGTGCCGGTTACATTCGTCAGATACGCAAGCTGTCTGCCGTCCGGCGAGAGCGTCGGCGAACTCGCCGATCTGATATTCAGATATTGCTCGATCGTGTAGGGTTTCTGAGCAAAAGTGAATGCCGAAAATAGCAGAACAAAACTAAGCAATAGCGTGCTTTTCATCGGGTTTCCTCACTTAAATTAGTTGGGTGTCTTGCCTGACAGGATAGCGCATTTTTGGCAGTTAGACGCGCTCAAATTGGCCGGGAAACATAAACTGCCAGCCGTTCTTAAACACCGGCGTGTGCTGGACAGAGTTTTTGACGATGATGCATTTGTCGTTCGTGAGATTCATCTGTTCGACCAGATTGGCAAAACAACTATCGACGAGGATCAGTTTTTTCGTCCGCTCAAGTGTCAACAGCCAGTCAAAAGGGCTTTCCGTCTCGGACATCTTTTCGAGGTTAATGACGCGCAGACCGCCCGCTAATCGCTCGGTCAACACGAGCGGCTCGGGCATGTCCGACGACTGTCCATGAAAGCAGACGTAATCGCCGATGATGTTTAGCGAATCGAAAAGAGCTTGTTCGCGGACCATGTCACGCTCGTATTTGAGATCCCATTTTTTAGAGAACGGCACGCCCGCGATAGCGTATTTGTATTCGTCAAACTTTAGGGAGCCCGACAAACGCGTGTCATAGATATTCAGATCGCTGAGGTAGGAATACAGGATGATCGTCCGCTCACACTTTTGTTCGCCGATCAGGCGGACGGGATCGTGAAAAAAATATCCCGGGCCTTTTTCGACCGGGAGAAATGTTATCTCAGGTTTGATCGGGGCAAAGATCCGGACGAGATCGGCGTCGATCGGCCACACCACTTCAAACCCAAGCTCGGTAAAATGATCGGCGATCGGCAACGCAATGATTATGTCGCCAATGCCCCGCGTCTGGATCAGCCCGATTCGTTTGGCCATATTGTCTATTTATGTTTTAGCAGAAATGCCCGTATATCGTCGCGCATCAGCGGAGCAACCATATGAGCGATCTCCGGGTAGATCTTGAATACGGCATTGAGTCCCGCTTGTTTATATAGCGCCTCGGATATCGGCCAGCGGTCGACCGGCTTATTGCCAAAAAGCGGATTGATAATATCGCGGTCCTCGTCGTCGTACGAATCACCAAAGGGAACTGAGTCGTTTTCGTCCTTGGCGCCGATAAAGATAAAGAG
>JBEBGA010000113.1:0-8562 GCA_040081695.1 Pyrinomonadaceae bacterium | reverse complement strand
CACCACCAACGCGGGTTATCGACCTCTTTGCGCTTAGACATAGTAAAGATCTCGGCAAAATCATAGACGTTGTTCTCAACGATCCCGTGATTCTGCGGATAGAGCCCCGTCGCGACAGTATAGTGATTCGGAAAGGTCTTCGTAGGAAACGACGGGATCATCCACTTGGCACGAACACCGTTTTTAGCCAGCTTACCGATCGCCTGCGGCTTAAATTTATCAAGATAATCCCAGCGAAAGCCGTCGAGCGAGATGAGGATGACGGTCGGCTTAAGATCTTTGATGCGTTGCTGTGCATAGGTAATCGTGCTCAGCAACCAAACAACAGCGAGGCAGGCCAATATCGTTTTGTGTTTCATAGATGTGTGACTTTGGATTATTATATTCCTCAAAGACGCTCAACCAAATCAAACAAAAGGAGAAACGAAGTGAAACGTATAAACCCTATCTTAACGATGTCGCTAGCTATCAGTGCTTTGTTTGTCGCGGGGCTCGCCTGCGGCGGGTCATCGACCACCACAACAAACAATACGGCGGCTCCAACCAATACCTCGAATAACACAGCCTCGACGCCTGCTCCGTCTGCTCCAAAGAGCATTGCCGGCAACTATTCGACGACTGGCAGCAATCCTGACGGCGGCGGCCAATACAAGGCCGATCTGGTTATCACGCCGCGAGACGATGTTTATCAATTCTCCTGGAAATCCGGCACCAGCGCTTATGACGGTGTCGGCGTGATGACCGATGCTCGCGTTGCGGTCGCATATACCGACGGCACCGATGGAAAAGGCTGCGGCGTTGTGCTGTACAAGATCGGCTCCGACGGAGCTCTCGACGGCAAGATCGGATACTGGGGCGTCAATACCATGGAAACCGAAAAAGGCACCCGTACCAGCGGCAGCGATCTCGAAGGCGATTACGACATCACCGGCAAAGATCCAAAGGGCAAGGAGTATAAGGGCAAGCTTTCGGTCAAAAAGGACGGTGATGGGTTTGCGTTCGCATGGGATACGGCTGTTGCATTAAAGGGATTCGGTATCCGTGCAGGAAATTACGTCGCAGTCGGATTTGGCGGAGCAAAATGCGCGTTCGTCGGTTATGATGTCCAGTCCGACGGCACGCTCGACGGCAAATGGGGAAGCCAGGCGTCAAAGAAATTTGGCACGGAAGTCGCGAAGAAGAAGTAAGAACATAGTAGTCAGTAGTCAGTAGTTAGTAGTCAGCTATCGGCACCAATACTATTCCGGCACCTTCCGGCTACTGACTACCGACTACGGACTACTGAATTATGGCCGTCTATGTCGATAAACTCCGTGATCACGGGTGGCGGCATGGGCCGTCTTGTCATTTGATCGCCGATGCGGTCGGTGAACTGATGGAGTTCGCCGTCGGCTTGGGGATGAAGAAGGAATGGTTCCAGCCGAAAAGCTCGCCGCATTTTGATTTGACAGCCGAGGGACGCAAGATCGCGATCGCTAACGGTGCGATCGAACTCGACAACCGCGAAATGGCGATGAAGCTGCGTGAGATCAGAGGCCGCGAAGACTAGGACATAGGAAAATGGATCTAGCCACGAATAGCACGAATTGATTGATCTGATTCGTGCTATTCGTGACATTCGTGGCTAAAATATTCGTGTGCGACAAATATTTATTAACTGCCTACTGCTTTCCGCCGTCTGCCTACTGAGCTCCTGCGGAGGGCCTCCAGAGCGTATCAAAGAAACAGCCGCGATAACGCCCACGCCAAGCCCGACTCCGGGAGAACGAGATATTTCTGGCAATTTCCTCATTACCGGTGCCGCCGCAAACGACATTGATCCATACACCGGTTCACTGACCGTTGCTCCAAAGGGCGACAATTACGAATTTCGCTGGGCTACGACAAAAGGCACCCGCGTAGGAACAGGCGTGCAGATGGGTTCAACGGCTGCCGTCAGCTTTTCGGCAACCGGAGCGGGGAAAGGCTGCGGCGTTTTCTTGTACAAAATAGCCTCTGACGGATCGCTAGATGGCCGCAGCGTGCTCTGGGGTGAGGAAAAGTCCGGAATTGAAAAGGCCGTTCGCGTCGAGGGAACGGGCTTTGGCGGCAAATACATGATCACAGGCACGGCCGCCGACGGCAAAACCTATCTAGGCTCGCTCGCCACCGTTAAAGACGGTGCAGGCTACGATTTTGCGTGGCTTACCGACAAACCGCAGGTAGGATTTGGCACGTGGCGGGGAAGTTACGCCGCCGTCAGCTTTGGCGGGCGTCAATGCAGCTTTGCTCTCTACGACATCCAGTCAAACGGCAGCCTCGAAGGCACTTGGGGCGGCCAGAAACAGGTCACATTCGGCACAGAGACCGCGAAACGTCAGTAACGACGGTTAATATCTCGTCCGGTGTTTCTACGCTGCCCATTCGTCTCGCAAAATCCTCACAGATCATTTCGTTCGGAAAAGTCGGATCCGCAGAGCGTTTGCTTGATACAAAGAATCGCTGGCCGTTGAAGTCGCGGTCGGGGTTTAGCTTTGCTGTAGGCAAAATAATGTCATGCTCGACCCATGTTTCGTGCTCGGCGGGCATTGTGATCTCGATGACCTCAGAGTTTGCCTCACATTCGAGCACACGATGACGAATTTCGGGCGGCTGCAGCACACAATCGCCGGGTTCTAACCAGAAAGGCTCGCCCTGATCTTCGTACACAACCTTTATCCGGCCTTTCAGACAATAGATCATCTGAAACTCGATCTTGTGATAATGAACGTAATCAGGGACCTCGCCGGCTTTCGTAAGCCGGATATGCGATGCAATCATCTTGCCGCCCATTCTGTCTGGTATCAGATCGCGATATTCCATCCCGGCACGTCCCATGATCCAAGAGCTTGGAGTCCCGCCTTTAGGCGGCTTCTCCTCAGCAACATGCCGGCTAAAGCCGGGACTCCGAGCGAGCCGCACACTCTCGTTCCCCCTCGACACCATCGCTTCGCGCCGATCGTCCGCCGGAAAGATCATATCCAGCCGATAGCCAAGCGTTTTGTATTGTTCGATGGCAGTGTCGAGGTCTTCGACAGGGATGATGTCCATTCGGGCTATTTCCAGTTCTTTCTCCAAACACCGCGTGTTTCTTCGTCAAGCAAAGAGCGGCGAAACGGGATGTTGTTGAGGATCTTGTTCATCAAAAACTCCCAATCACGATACGGAAAGTCTTTGATCTGCTCAAAACGGATCATGCCAAACTCGGTCTCGTCGTCGTTGCGAAAATATAGCTCACGCGGCTCGTTCCCTGCGTCGACCTCAAAATACCGTGTCACAAAATGCCAACGCACCCTGTGCTTGTCATATTTCTTCGCCCGATGGTATGTCCATTCGTCTCGTATAGTCATTTAACGACGATCTCCGATTTGATCGAATTAGCGATGTAGCAAACCTCGTGAGCCTCATGATGCAGTGCCGCAAGCTCTTCGGCGGTCGGCACCTTGTCACCAGACCAGATGATCTGCGGGTCGAGTGTGATCGTTGACATCCACTGCTTACCTGCATCGGTCGTCGCCATTAGGCCTTCGGCGTTGTCTTCGTACGACTCGATATTAAAACCCGCCTTAGCCGCCAGCCACAAAAACGTCAACATATGACAAGACGAAGCCGACGCGACCAAAGCCTCCTCCGGATCAACCGCCGCCTCAACGGAAAACCTCGGCACAACCTGCGGCGAAGACGAAGCCGGAACCGTCACCCCGCCGTCAAACTCCCACTCATGCCCGCGTGTGTAGCGGTTCTTAGTAAAAGTCTCCGGCGAGTCGGATTTCCAGGTTATTTTTGCTGTGTATGTGGACATATTAACGTTTGGTAGGCGATGAATGTGAGGCGTTTCACAATTGGTCGGAAACACGGGCAATTTCATTTCTGTAAACATCTACATTTATATAATGGCTATAATGAGTCACCGCTACAATCCTGAATTGACGCCCAAAGTTCCGTTTTAGAATCGTGAATACATGGTTTCCTAAGGCAATTAGCAAAGGATTAGTGGCCTTAATATCTACCAATTCCTGACTGAATATTGCTACGTTTTCTTCTTCAATACTTGGATTTGCTCTTAACTGACTCATAACCTGGTTCGAGTCAGTACATTCCAAATACTTGATTATATCTGTCATATATGCCCCGTAAAACCTTGTATTATTGAAGGCATACCTTAGCTTATAATCCTGACTTTTAGGTTTGCCATCGTGGAAATTTGCAAAAATTCCGTCGAAAGGTCTCGCAATATTTAGTCCAACGACCACACAATTTGGATTTAGTTCGTCGAACAGGCGAAGGTTCTTTCTGTGGTCAAAAATACTCAGGTCTCCGACATTCGACTTTGGTGTCAAACCGACATCGGCCCATACGGCCCAGCTGGCGCAGTCGCCATACCTCTCTGCTATATCCAAATACAGTCTTTCGTCCATTGACAACAGTTACGGCCTCAACCTATACAGCATCCTCGGAAACGGAATGGTTTCGCGGAAGTGTTCGATGCCGGCCTCAACCTTGCTCGACCTCGATGGGTCGAAAACATTCGCCTCGATTACTTCAAATCGAACCAGAGCCGAAGCGAAGCATTTAGCTGCACAATATCTGCCGCTTTAAGAGCTCCGACTGACCTTATAACCATGGTGTCCTGCAAGCTAAAAATTCCCCGTTTCACAGAGCTCGGCACGTTCAAACCCGCGCCGACCCAGTCGCCAAGCACAAACTCACCTTCACGTAAATTCGCAACTTTACTGGTGAGCGGAACAAGAAAGATATCCCTCGAAGTGTGTGCGCTGCTGACAACAATGGCTGGGCGAATCTTTGAATTTGAAAGATCCGAGAATGGGAATCGAATTAGGACAATTTCATTTCGTGAGAAGTTCGGCATAGACGTCGTCCTCAGGATTATCCCAAATCTCGGCTAACGAAGGTTCGCTCGCAGCTAGCCAGAAACTACTTTCATCATCATCGAGGATCGTAACCAACGCACGGGAGCCTTCGACCAGTTCGACTGGTTCCGTGGGTGTTATTACGCCGTTTGAGATTACCGCTTCGACTGTTTGCAACATAATTTTGCCTCAGCGTAATTCTAACGCTTTATTGACCAAAATCCAATACTTTTAAGGTCTCAACCTATACAACATCCTCGGAAACGGAATGGTTTCGCGGACGTGTTCGATGCCGGCCATCCAGGCGGTGCAGCGTTCGATGCCCATGCCGAAGCCGGCGTGCGGGACGCTGCCGTAGCGGCGGAGGTCGAGGTACCATTCGAAGGTCGCCTGGTCGAGTCCGTGATTTTTTAGCTGTTCGATAAGGTAGTCGAGATTTGCAGCACGCTCGCCGCCGCCGATGATCTCGCCATAGCCCTCGGGGGCGAGCAGATCGATGCCGAGCGCACATTCCGGGCGTTCGGGGTCAACTTCAAAGTAAAACCCTTTGATCGCGGCGGGGAAATGATGGACGAAAACCGGCTTGCCGTGCTGCGTCGAGAGATACGTCTCGTCCGGAGCACCGAAATCGCCGCCCCATTCGAAATTGTTCTCAAGCTCGCCCTTTGCAAAACCCTCTTGCAGCATTTTGACGGCATCGTCGTAATGCAAACGCGGGAACGGGGAATTGATGGCCTCGAGAATAGTGGTGTCGCGTTCGAGCGTTTTCAGCTCTTCCTGACGGTCATTGAGCACGCGTTCGACAACCGACAAGATCATCGCCTCGCCAAGGTCCATCATGTCGATGTAGCTCGCGTAAGCGACCTCAGGCTCGACCATCCAGAACTCGGTCAGGTGACGGCGGGTCTTGGATTTCTCTGCGCGAAACGTCGGGCCAAATGCATACGATTTACCAAACGCCGCAGCCGTCGCCTCGTTATAAAGCTGCCCGCTTTGCGTGAGATATGCTTTGTCGTCGCCAAAGTAATCCACCTCAAACAGCGTCGTCGTGCCCTCGCAGGCCGCCGGTGTAAATATCGGCGTATCAGCGAGCGTAAATCCATTGCCGTCAAAAAAATCGCGAACGGCTTTGATGACCGTGTGACGGATCTTCAAAACAGCATGCTGCTTTTTCGACCGGATCCACAGATGGCGGTTATCCATCAGAAACTCCGTGCCGTGTTCCTTTGGAGTGATCGGATAATCGTGGACGTTTTGCAGGACTTCTAACGCCGTCACATCAAGCTCAACACCAAGCGACGAACGAGTGTCTTCTTTCACAGTTCCCGTAACAATGATCGAGCTTTCCTGCCCCAGCGAATCCGCGAGGTCGTACAAGGCTTCGTCATTGGGCTTGAAAACGACGCACTGGACAATGCCCGTGCCGTCGCGAAACTGCAAAAACACGAGCTTTCCGCTCGAGCGTTTGTTATAGAGCCAGCCTTTTAGGACGACCGAGCTGCCAATGTGATCTTTTAGTTGATTAACGTATGTTTGCTTCATTTAGATTGAGTGGAGAACAAGCTAATATTCTAATTGAAATCCGGTGGTCTGCAAATTGACAGCCGTTCAACTAAATCGCAGACTGTGAATATCACGCGCGTCCAAACAAATGACTATGAAAAAACTTATCTTGATGTATGCCTTTATTGGCGTGTTATTTACACTCGGAGCCGGGATCGCTGCCGCTCAGGATGCTGTTGAACTGACGGATAATTTTTACGCCACGCTCCTTGACCTCGACGTTCGCGGCCTGCCGGATAGGGACCAACTCAAAGAACTGACCCCTTTCCTGTCGAGTCAGATCGTCGCTACCATCAAACGCAACCAAAAAACTCAGGCCGCGTTTATCGAAAAACATCCGGACGAAAAGCCGCCCTGGATCGAGGGCGATCTGTTCTCAAGCCTGTACGAGGGGCCCACGAGCTATCAGATCGGCGATACTCGCACAAAGGGCAGCACTCGTGAGGTGGATATTTATCTGCACCATGTCAGCGAATCTGACAAAGTAAAATGGACGGACACGGTGGTTTTGAAAAAATTTGGCGGCAAATGGCTCGTCACAAATATTATTTTTAAGGGTAAATGGCAATTCAAATCTGGAAGCACCTTATTGAACGCTCTGAAATAAAACGTGTCCTCAGAAAAAGAAAAAAAGAAAAAGGTTGATTATTCGGCGGCGTGGGCTGAGGCCCGCAAGATCGTGTGGAATGCGCGTTGGCGGCTGCTGTTTGGCAGTGTGCTGATGCTTATCTCGCGGCTTGCGAGTATGGTTTTGCCCGCGTCGACCAAATTTATCGGCGACGAGGTCTTTAATAACAAGCGTTACGATCTACTCAAATGGATCGCCCTTGCGGTCGGGATTTCGACCATAATTCAGAGTGTTACTGGATTTGCTCTTTCGCAAATTCTCGGCGTCGCCGCTCAGCTTGCGATCACGAATATGCGTATGAGAGTACAGCGGCATATCGAACGACTGCCGATCTCGTATTTTGATTCGACGCAGAGCGGCCAACTCATCTCTCGGATCATGAGTGACGCCGAGGGCATACGCAATCTCGTCGGCACCGGTCTCGGTCAGATCCTTGGGAGCTTGGTGACGGCCACGATCTCGATCGGAGTCCTGTTTTATCTGAATTGGCAATTGACTGCCGCGACGATGGTCGTTCTGTTGATATTCGGCGGGGCGTTAATGTATGCGTTCAAGGTGCTGCGTCCAGTATTTCGCGAACGCAGCGTTATCAATGCCGAGGTCACCGGACGTCTTGGGGAATCGCTCGGCGGTATCCGCATCGTAAAAGCCTACACGGCGGAAAAACGTGAGGAACTCATTTTTACACGTGGTGCTCATCGGCTGTTTCGCAACATTGCCAAATCGGTTACAGGAGTTTCGGCAATATCGTCGTTTTCTGCGCTTGTGATCGGTGCGGTCGCGGTAGTGATGATGGTCATCGGCGGCAGCGCCGTGCAAAATGGCTCGATGACGCTCGGTGATTTTTTGATGTACATCTCGTTCACCTTTCTGCTCGCGATGCCGGTTTTTGAGCTGACCTCGATCGGCACGCAGATCACCGAGGCACTCGCAGGGCTCGACCGCATCCGCGAGATCATGGCGATGACGACGGAAACTGAAGAGGATACGGGAAAGGAGCCGCTACCGGAGATCGCGGGAACTATTGATTTTGAAAATGTTTTCTTTGAATACGAAGCCAATACACCGGTGCTCAAAGGTGTCAGCTTTCATTCCGAGGCTGGTGCCACGACGGCCCTTGTTGGTTCGAGCGGTTCGGGTAAATCGACGATCTTGAGCCTCGTACTCAATTTTATCCAGCCCACCACCGGCAACATCAAGATTGACGGAAAAGACCTAAATGACGTAAAGCTACGCGATTATCGGCGTCATCTTGGGGTTGTACTGCAGGATAATTTTCTCTTTGACGGGACGATCCTCGACAATATTCGTTTTTCGAACCCGGAGGCAAATTTTGACGAGATAAAACAAATGTGCGTCATCGCCAATGCGGATGCATTTATCACGAGATTTCCAAACGGCTACGACACAATTGTCGGCGAACGCGGTGTCAAGCTCAGTGGCGGCCAGCGCCAGCGGGTGGCGATCGCGCGGGTGATGTTG